>JAYWHF010000587.1:0-6770 GCA_043777855.1 Gammaproteobacteria bacterium
CACAAAGACATGCGAGGTCTACAACACCAGCAATGCAACCAACTGCGTAGACGGACGTGGTGAACTAAGAAGTATGAGATTCTACTGTCTACAATGCGAACCAGGATATGCTATTAACTCAGAGAACGGTTGGTGTGTTCCAAATACAACGTCCCCCGCAGCTCACTTGATCTTGGCAAACTACAGCCCAGATATTCAGATATGGATGGAAGGTTTGCCGGGATGTGTTGATGGCACATACAGCAGCGCCAACGATTACTACTTCTTCTGTGTCACCTGCAACAATGGAGATTTCATCAAATATGATCCTGCCAGCAGATACTGTCTCAATATCGACTGCTCGAACGACTTAACTGGAATTAACAAGCCCTGCACAAATGGAGCTGCTGAAATTGCAGCATATCCAACAATCAACTGCGATTCTACTTTGTGCGTGCAGAGATCGAACCAGCCTTTCCTTGAGCCAGTGACCAATAAGTTCTATCTGTTCGAGATGGCCATTATAGATGAGGGATCCCTAGCCTTGAAAATAAACAGCAGCATCCATGGCTACTTCGGCTTCACCCTGGAGAACTATACTCTGTATGATAACATGTCTCAAGTTCAAAATATCAAAGACCCAATGCTGGAGAGAAGAAGGGTTTTCTGTCCACTGATATCAGCAGATCTGAGGGATGACCAGACCACATGCATATACCATAACAATACACTGTATCTGGATGTGCCACCTCAGAGATTCAGACAACTGACCGTTGGAGGAGGCATTCTCAACATTAACAAGGATGCGTTCAGAATTCATAGGCTACTAATGATGAGTAAGACCGGAAATTATGAAGATGTCAGCGATCCAGGCTTCTCAGGCACTCCTGTAGACTACGTTACTGGGATATTCTTCAATACTAATACCACTACTGAACTTGGAAGTAACTGGATTGTGGCACATCAACCCAAAGTTGTGTTTAGCCAAGGATTTCAACTTGATGTTCTTGAGATAGATGGGAAAGTAAATCTGCTGAGCTACAGATGGGAATGCATTAGAGTTGTTGGAGCAGATTTGTTCCTGAGAAACGAGATGAACAGCACACTTCAAGCATTTGCCAATAATTCAGTTAGCATTAGTCTCACTAATACAAGTTGGATAGGTAAAACCTTTACAATCATGGCAAGCATGGTTGACGAGTTCCAACGATCTCATGCATTTGTTTTTGATATGGAAGTAGTAAACATAGACCGAGCTTTTGATGTTGCTTTGAACTCTCCAGTATTCTACACAGAAAGTACAACTGGAGTCTACATTCCTCTATTACCTAAGGTTCAGAACATCCTACCTGCATCAATAATGATTACCCCAATTGGGCTTACAGGAACTATGACTAGCCAGATAATTCAAAAAGCAGATTACTTCCTCCTGGAGCTAAAGATTACCAACGGCAACGACTTCAATGTGAGTATCACCTACAGCTCATACACTGAGACTAGATTTACCCTCGCTCATGCAAGAAGTAGAGCACCAAGTGTAGTAATCCATGAAGCAACTGCAGATAATATCACTCCATTCACTGTCCAGATGATAAACAGAGCAAGCAATTTTGATGTGTTCTGTGTAGATGTTACGAATAAGAACTGGTGCCTAGCCAATAGCACATACACCCAAGGAGATCTGGTCACTATGGCTACAGCTTTTAACCACTCATCAACTGGATCAAAATATCTCTTCTTCAGATCAGCCACTCGACGTGATCAGCATTTGGCTTCGAGTATTATTGACGCAAAGACTACAGCTCAGCCTAGCACACCTGGAATAAGCACAAAGAATACAGTTTCATACCCAGAGTCACCATTTTTCAAGCCCAACCAAGAATACTTTTTAGGATTCAGAACAAACAACCTATCTTCAGTAAGCCCAATAGCTCAGCAATACGTAGACAAAAACTGGGCACTTCAGTCGATTTCAGTTCCATATACGGTCAACAAAGGACTTTTCCAATTAAATCAACCTACGTACATATCAGCTATAAAGATGGTATCTCAAGTACAGGTAATTCTAAATGACAGCACCATCCACAAAGTTTATGAGTCTAGAGTGATATCAGATGATCTTACCAGCAGTCTCTTAATCAAAACATCGATCAATTCTGGATACCTACAAACAGATCTAATTGTCAAAGAAAGCTCAAGAGGAACTTGTAATGAACCACTAAGTGAATTTACCAACCAGGTAGTCATAGACGATAAGTTCATCATTGGAGAAGTTGGCACTGCATTCAGATTCTCCCTAATGCCGAAGTTGTTCTCTACTTACCCAGTCACTGTAATATCAAGGGCACTGACAAACTGCGGACCAGTGATCTCATCATCAAACTCTCTACAAGACACAACTGCTGCTGACTTCGTACCATCACTAGCAGGCTATGTCAACAACATGATGATTAACCTAGGCAGCTCAAACAGAGACACGATCAACAACCTGAACATGGTGATGGCTCAGCTTTCTTATGGATACTATATGTGCACGAACAAGAGCATGTGCCTGGCCACGAAAGAAGAGTGGGTCGCCCAAACTGCAGCAGTTCTAGCGTATCTTCCTCCTACCTTCGATCAGAACAAATACACTATGACTTCCAGGTACTCATTACTTGGCAGTTTCCTGTGGCACGATGAACAAGTAAATGATACCAGCATAAAGACTATTTATAATGGGTTTTCGAGCTCATCTCTTTACATCAAGAACAAGATAAAGCCTGCACTTCAGGCTAATCATAGGTTCAGTAGAGCCTTGTCTTTAGAAATCTCTACCCAAAATTTGATCCAGGCTGATCTTGTTGATTTCCCAATTCAGGTGTCATGTAATATGCTTAGCTCATTCTTGTTTAGTTATGCTAATAACACTGACAGAAATGACTTTCTCAACAAGTCCATCATCGAGATTGTAAACCACAAAGAACTCAAAATGCTCAGGGTATCGAGCAACAAGAGAGAAGAAGTATTTGTCAATGATTTTTTGAAGGTCCAAGGTACAACCATCCTGACTGATCTCGAAGCGCAGTATGATTTCGACCTTGATTCTGAAACTAAGCTGGTCTTCAAAAACCTCAAATTTGAAAATCCTACTCAGTACTATGATGTGATCATTATCAGCTGGCTTCCGAAACTGATTGACAAGATGTGGACTTACTACAACGATTCAACCAACGGCTTTATCAAGTCCACCTTCTACATCGACTTTAGAAGTTATTTCGATAGTAACATTCCAATCGAGGGTGAAGGTCAAATTCTGAAAAAGAAATGCACTGAAAAGAAACTTCAAGGCTGCTCTCCGACTTCAATTCCAGATTATGAGGTGTGCTCCTGCTTTAATCTCAACACAACAACAGCCCAACCGCCTAAAACCGACAGACTTCCGCCTGGCGTAGTGAACCAACCAAAAACAACCACTCCGCTCCCAATCCCAATCCCACTGCCACCTACAGATCCAGGAAGCGGCGACGTCGTAAAGAAGTTCGGCAATGACGTAGGCGTGCTCGTGAACAACAAGAACAAAGACCATCTCGATCTGACCAAGGTGACCAATTTCTCGGTATGGTGTTTCTCCACCATTGGAATACAGCTCGTGTTCTTAGTCTTGTATGGTTTAGGAGTCGTGCTGTGGAAAGCTATGGATAGGAAATCGTTTAACTTTTGCGAGGCTGCTGGCACGAGTTTGCTAGTTCATTTATTGATGCTAGAAGAAGTAAGAACTCAAACTAAGCTGGGTCCGTTTGATGAAGAGAGAAAATCGCCAATATCCAAGAATGTAGAGAATCCTGGTGGAAAATCGGTCACTAATTCTGGAAGCTCCGGTTCTGAAGATGAAAATGATAGTTCGGGTATCTCAAACCAAAATCTTACTCTAGCTCAATGTCGAGTTAAAGCAAAACTTGAAGATCTAAAACCTGAAGTTGACATGAAACTAGTAGAGGAAACAAAATACAAACCTCTAAAGTGGTATCAGATATACAACATTTATCTCAAACTGAACCACATGTTCTCATCTCTGCTATGTCTTAAATCAGGTCAGTACAGTAAAATCACTCTTTTGACTCTTACTTTTCTGAGAATGATAACTCACCTGTCGATCTCAATGTACTTTACTCTAGGTAGTTTTTGATTAACAAGGTATCGGAGCTGAAGACTACTCGAAGTCACAAAGATGGATATTGAAGGTGGTTCTAGTTCCTATTCCAATGACTGTAATATTCACCCTGCTTAGATGGCTCCTGAGAGCTCCTCAGCCTCTTAAAAGTAAACTGATCTAATTGAAGATGCAACCAACCAGATTTATCCTAAAGAAAGTAGTAATTCAATCGAACATCAAAGTCCAGATTCTCAACCTAAACCATTCACATTCCCGAAAAAGACTGTCAAAGAAAGTGAGGATGACAAGAGAGGCGTCTACCATAGACAGAGGTCTTCTTCAATGGATGAAATGAATCCAGCAAGAAAGGATGGAAACACTTTAGATACTCTCGGAACAAACCATCCACCAAGGCCAACTTCTTCAGCAACTGAGGCTGATAAGACCACAGCCAAGAAAAACCTGCTTACCAAGAAGCCAACTCAGCTCAAGGTCTGGATTGGCAGAGGCCTTCTAGTTGCGATAACCCTGGGTTCGACCTATATGATTATGGCAATATCTGTCACTTCTGAGAGTGCCGACTCATGGCCGTGGGGATTCTGGTATGTTTTTGCTCTAATCTTTGACCTCGGCTTTTTCCAGCCAGCAATCACCATGGTTAAGTTCATTCTCTTTTTCAAACACATCCACAAGCCATGGGAGGGCAAGTACAAGACCGTGACTAGAGCGATAATCGGAGCTGACATCTTAGCAGTGATCGAGTCGAAGCTCTCACTGATAAATAAATAAATAACTTAACAATTGACTGTCGATAAACTTTCTGCCTTGCATACGGGAAAACTGATCTTTGCGCAGCTCATGGGACATTTGCCGCCGATGGTATTCGAGCGTTGCGTGGCTCGGTACAGCGGCAACCGCAAAGTTCAGAGTTTCACGTGCATGGATCAGTACCTGTGCATGGCGTTTGCGCAACTGACCTTTCGCGAGAGCCTGCGGGACATCGAAGCGTGCTTGCGCTCGCAGAGCGAGAAGCTTTATCACATGGGCATTCGCAGTCAGGTGTCGCGCAACACGCTGGCCAATGCGAACGCGACGCGCGACTGGCGCATCTACGCCGACTTCGCGCAGCGCCTGATCAGCATCGCCCGCAAGCTGTATATCAACGAACCCTTTGGCGTGGAGCTGGCCAACACGGCGTACGCCCTGGACTCCACGACGATCGACTTGTCGCTCTCGTTGTTTCCCTGGGCACCGTTTCGCACCACCAAGGCGGCGGTGAAGCTGCACACGCTGCTCGATTTGCGCGGCAATATTCCGAGCTTTATCCATATCAGCGATGGCAAGCTGCACGACGTCAACATTCTCGATCAATTGCTTCCGGAAGCCGGCGCTTTCTACGTCATGGATCGTGGCTATATCGACTTTCAACGCCTGTATCGACTGCATCAAGCCGGCGCATTCTTTGTGACGCGAGCCAAGCGCAATATGGACGCGCAACGTCGCTACTCCCATCCCACCGATCGATCGACGGGCGTGATCTTCGATCAGACGCTCGTATTGCAGGGATACCAGTCCGCCAAAGACTATCCGGAAACGTTGCGCGGTATCCGTTACAAAGACCCCGAAACCGACAAACGCTTGCTGTTCATCAGCAACAATACCGTCCTGCCTGCTCTGAGCATCTGCGCGCTCTACAAGGCCAGATGGCAGGTGGAGCTGTTCTTTCGCTGGATCAAAATGCATTTACGTGTAAAGGCCTTCTTCGGAACCTCGGAAAATGCAGTCAAGTCGCAGATCTGGATCGCCGTATCGGTTTACGTGCTCGTCGCCATCATCAAGAAGCGACTCAATCTCTCTCGCAGTCTCTACGAAATGCTACAGATTTTGAGCCTCAACCTGTTCGAGAAAACCCCGCTGGATATAGCGCTTTCGCGCTTTCCGACGACCCCAGAATCAGCTCAAGACGGCAACCAGCTGATTCTGCTCTGAAAACGTTGGGACAGGCCTGAGATGGCATATGAAAAATAATGGTGCCATTTCGGTATCGTCAATCGTCAAGTACATAGAATCATAAAAACGATCAAGGCACATGCGAAATCGAACTGACATGTCGGACGCCCCAGAGGAGTGGGAGGCAGTTACCAAGCCTGCCGATTCGTCGGCCGCATCGCCGTTGGCGAAACTGTTCATTGAGCATAATCGTTCGCTGCGTTCGTTCCTCCGTGCTCGCCTGGGCACCGCGCAGGACGCGGAAGACGTCGCACAGGAAGCGTATGCAAAGCTGTTGCAGCTGGGACAGGCGGGCGCAATCGGCTATTTACGCGCATATTTATTCAAGATCGCGGCACACATCGCTATTGATCGCGTTCGCCAGCAGCAAACACGCGCACGACTTGACAGGGAAGTGCTCCCGGATAGCGATGAAGACCAGACGACACCAGACCAGGAAGTAGAAGCAGTCAATCAGATGGAAGTCCTGCAGCGAGCGCTGCAGGAGCTGCCCGCGCGCTATCGCCGTGCTTTCTATTTAAGTCGCTACCATGAATGGACAACCGCTCAGATTGCCGCCGACATGCAGATTCAGGAGCGCATGGCGAGGCAATATGTCGGCAGGGCTACTATTTATTGCAAGCGTCGGCTAGAGGGTATGCCAGCC
>JAYWHF010000588.1:0-2444 GCA_043777855.1 Gammaproteobacteria bacterium
CACAATAGGCTATCTCGGCGAACGCAGCAATAGTTAATTGGGCGGCTCGTTGGGCTTACGCAGCAGCTGGTAAATGTTCATAAGCCCAAGGCCGACAAAGGCAATCAGTGTCCACATTGGGATACTTAGACCCAAAATGATATGTGGCTCTGCGCAAGTTCCATCGCCCTGTAGAAGCATAGTAAACGCTTCCATTAATGGGAAGACTTCAAACATATACGCTAGGCCCGGGCCACAGGCTGGTACTTGATCCGCCGGGAGGCTTTGCAGCCAAACGTGATGTTGGGCGAAATAAGCGCCGCCAATCGCGGCGATGACGCCTAGCCCTGCGTAGCGGCGCTGTCCTGTTGATGCAGGATTATGAATGAACGCAACAAGCCCTATGACGCCAACCAAGTTAATAAAGGCTCTTTGAGTGATACACAATGGGCAGGGGAGCAGTTTCATCACATGCTCCATATAAACCCCAACGAGTATTAGGAATACACAACCCATGAAAATCAGAAGGTTTGTGTGGCGGGCTGAGGGAAACGTGAAGCGGGTCTTCGAAAGAGTCATGGTTGCGCCTTGGCCAAGTGTGGGTGTCTATATTAAGCAAAAATTCGGCTTAAGTGCCAGACGTTTTCGACAAATCGTCTATGCTTTAGCAAGGGTTCACCTTTGTGGTGATGGGTTAAATGGCGGAGCGTAAAAAGTGTTGAAGATTGCTCGTTGTATGAAAATGGGAGTGGCTGTGCTGAGTGCCATTTTCTGTGTCAAAACCGCATTCGCAAGTGGCGGTGGTGAGACCTTTGCTGAAGGCTTAAATTATTTACCGATTAAGCCGCCGTTGATCATTAACTATGGTGGTGTCGGTAAAATTAAGTTTATTAAGGTCGAAATTTCGATGCGCGTTGAGAGTAACCTTCATGCCGTTGAAGTGACACATCACATGCCGCTTATCCGCGATACCTTGATAATGCTTTTTAGTGGTATGACGGACGAACAGGTGAGTAGCGCAGAGGGTAAAGAGCAAATGCGTCAGCAAGCACTGGCAAAAATAAATGAGGTTGTAGGCGCGCAAATTAAGGCAGGCGAAGCTGCTGTTGACGGCAAAGATACTGAGCACGAAAAAGCCAAAGACACGCACGGCAAGGATGAGCCCAAAAAAAATGCACAGGGTAAAGCGGGCGCTGCTAAAGCGAAACCCGAGCCTGTTTCAGATTTGTTTTTCGATAACCTTGTTGTGCAAAAATAACTAGCATTTCCCGCCGTTACAGCCGTGATATTGGGCATAATAATGTGCGAGATAGTCGTCAAATTTAATCCGCGGTTGGTCCTCCAGCCGATACTGTTCGGCCAATGATTCAGCGGCTTGAGTCATAAATTTGGCTGTGGTTTCAGCGCTGAGTGGATGGCGTTTAAAATGGGTGAAGTGTTTTTCTGCAAGTTCTTGCGTATGTTCAAAAAAGCTTTTGCCTTGATCTTGTAAGTCCCGCAATACCTGTGCCGAGGGAGTTAACGAGGGGTCGCTTATTTTTTTATATTGCTCTTTAACCGCTAAGGAATAGTCATCAACAGCATTAGCCCGGTCAAGCAACTCCGCGCAGGCTTTTGCGCCATCCAGAACTTCCGTCGCCCAATGTGTAAAATCAACTTCACGCCCGCCACGCAGTAATTTTAACGCTGGATCGCGGCCAAAGTAGACCATGCGCTTTTGATTTTCTTGGCCCTCGGCGTACTCATCGTCAGTTGTGTGTGGGCTATCGCTGAGGAGGCAGTAAAGCAAAAAAGCATCCATAAGATGAATCTGTTCTGCGGTGATGCCTAGTGGCTCATAAGGGTTCAAATCTACGCAGCGCACTTCAATGTATTCCACTCCACGTAAGCGCAAGGCTTGTAATGCGGTCTCACCGGTTTGCGTGGTGCGTTTCGGACGAATACTGCTGTAAAACTCATTTTCAATTTGCAGCAAGCTTGTATTGAGTTGTTGATAATTCCCTTCGGAATCTTTAACACCTATTGCCTCGTAGGCTGGATGAGTTCGCGTTATCGCGCCGCACAAGGTTTTTAGGTAAGTGCTCAGGTTGTTGTAGCAGACAAATAACGACTGTTGAGCGTCGCTCTGATAGCCTAAGTCGCCCATTCGCAATGAGGTTGCGTAGGGGAGATATTGGGTCGAGCTATCAGTCGAGCAATCAGTCGAGCGAGCAAAAGCCAAAGGCTTTAACCGATGCTGACGTCCAGCAACAAAACTATTGTTTACTGCAGGCGCTGCGCCAAACAGATAAATGAGTAACCAAAAATAACGCCGGAAATTGCGGATTAAAGCAAAATAGCGTTCGGTTTTAAAGTCCTGCAGCGAGGGATTTGCACCTGCTTTTTTGTTGCTCTCTAGCGCCGCCAAAACATGCCAAAAACTATCAGGCATGGAAAAGTTGTAGTGAATTCCGGCGATGGTTTGC
>JAYWHF010000589.1:0-2443 GCA_043777855.1 Gammaproteobacteria bacterium
TTTACTCCAAAATGGAGTGTCTGGCGTGGACTATCCAACACCAGAACCGCCTGCGCGGCAAAGTCTCACCCGCCCACGCCGCAACAGGCGCGCAAGGGCAAAGAGGCGAAGCCGTCCCTTGCGCGGCTGGGGCGGACGGGGGCACTCGCAACGGACGCGCAGGCGGGGTTGGGGTGGACTAGCTCTGGCTTGGAACCGTCAAAGTATAAAGTTTCTGCGGTCCAAGCATGCAGAAGTTGAAATGCTGCAATAGTGACTTGCCCAACAAGACAGGCGGTTGACCTTCAACATCGCTACTTTGTCCACCGATGATAGACGCTACTTCGACTTCGTGGACCATACCCAGTTCCGGGATTGTGACTATTGCTATAAAGATTGAGGCACGATGGCGACCTGATGGTGTTTGGACGTCACGTTTTGCAATCCTGTTTAGCCCAAGCGATTGGGCCATTGTCCAAGGTATAACCACGAGAGTTGCGCCGGTGTCGAGTAGACCAAAGGCCTCGAATTGCTTGCATTCAGTTGTGCCATAGTGATCAGGATGATCAATCAAAACACGCACGCTTGGTTCGCGCAGTTCAAGCTGTTTGGAAGGGTTCATCGAAATGTATTACTTCCACTGGCTAGGCAAATGGGTGTGTGACGATGAACATTGGAAGGTAATCTGGGTCTGCTGCTGGGTTGCCAATTGCGTAAGTCTCTGGTGCAAAGCGCTCACGCGCATAGCGGCTTGCGTCGGAAAGTGTTGGGAACCACGCTACTGGCTTTTCATCTCGCACAACGGCATATGGACCTTTTCCGCTAGGCACGTCAGCCTTTGAAAGGGCATTTAGGGCAGCGCATTCGCGATCAAATGTCTCGTGGTATTCGTGTTCAGCCATGTGCCTTATCCCGACTTTCTGTCTTGGTGCACTGAGGCTCGCACAATGGCGTTAATTTGGGTTAATGTCGAGTTAACTTTTCATCGGCCAAAACCGCGAAAGCCTGCACGTCTCTCCAAAGATTACAGCCCTCATGTTGACGCTTCCCTCGGTCTGCCTCAGGTCTAGGCGGACGGATTGGGAGAGCGATTGTGCCGACTTTGGATTGGATTGGGAAGAAAGCGGTGGTCAATCATCATCGCGAGGTGCCTTATCGCTTGATCCATTGTGACAAGGACAAAAGCGTAGGTGATCCTGATGCGGGCAATTTGTTGGTGCAGGGCGATAATCTGGAGGCACTCAAGGCGCTGTTGCCCTATTATGCGGGCAAGGTGAAGTGCATTTATATCGACCCGCCTTATAATACGGGCAATGAGGGCTGGGTCTATAATGACAATGTGAATTCGCCCGAAATGCGCGCTTGGATGCGCGAAGTGGTGGGTAAAGAAGCTGAGGATTTATCGCGCCACGATAAGTGGCTGTGCATGATGTATCCCCGTTTGCGTTTGTTGAAGGAGTTTCTGACCGAGGATGGGGTAATTATCGTAAGTATAGACGATAACGAAGTGATTGGTCTGCGGTTCTTGCTAAATGAGATATTGGGAACAAGAAATTTCATTGCCCAAATAGTTTGGGATAAAACCCGAAAAAACGATGCAAAGCTTTTTTCTGTTGGCCACGAATATGCGGTCGTTTATGCCCACAATCTCTCAGTACTCAGGGCTAAGCAAACAGTTTGGCGTGAACCTAAACCGGGCGCCGCGGAAATCCTACGCCAATATAGAGTTTGGCGGAACCAAGGGTTAAGTGCATCAGAGATACAGACCGAATTGCGGGAGTGGTATAAAGCACTGGACGAGGACGACCCATCCAAGAAGCTTTCACGGCATAAATGGGTAGATGATGAAGGCATCTGGCGGGATCGCGATTTGTCATGGCCAGGAGGGGGTGGCCCGAGGTACGATGTTCTCCATCCAGTTACCAAGTTACCTTGCAAAGTTCCGGATCGAGGCTGGGGGTTCGCGTCCCCAGAGGCGTTCCAAGAACTCATTGATGCTAAACTGATTTTCTTTCGGGAAGACCACTCTCAGCCCCCAATGCTTAAATCTTACTTGTCCAAAGATAGCGAAGCGGACGACGGCTCGGCTACTGTGATGAGCTCCATTATCTATCGTCAGGCGCAAGTTGCAGCAAAAGCGCACAAGGCAATTTTTGATGGGAAGGTGGTTTTTGAAAACCCAAAAGATCACGAAATTATAGGCAGACTAATTTCTTATGTAACTGATGACGATAGTATAATTTTAGACTCTTTTGGAGGGTCAGGGACGACAGCGCATGCGATCCTTGAACAAAACTCAACACAGCTATCAAAGCGCAAATTTATTCTTGTCGAAATTGACAAGAATACAGCTGAAAACATCACGAATGAGCGCATTCGACGAGTAATCGAAGGCTACAATAAAAATGGCGATGTAGGTCAGCCTGTAAAAGGCCTTGGCTCCGGCTTTCGCTTCTGCACGCTC
>JAYWHF010000590.1:0-6762 GCA_043777855.1 Gammaproteobacteria bacterium
AGTTTCGTAGGGTCGAGTGGAGACGAACCATCACTACCGCTTTCTCCATGACAACCAGCACAATTGTTCTCAGCGTAAAGTTTTTGGCCTCGACTGACATCGCCCAAGGGTGCTGCGGAACTTGATGACCCAACGACCATCATACTTGAGCTAGATTTGGATGCGGCACTCATGCTGCCGAGGCTGGATTTTGAGAACCCGCTTGAAGTACTCATCGTCGAACTTAATTTTGCAATGGAAATAGAAGAAGATGATTGGAGAGCATTTTTTGACGATACCGCAGCGTCCGCCGATGAAGACGGTATGCCTGAGTCACCCGCCGCACTGGATAAAGGCATCCTGCTGCTCGCGTTAGAGCTGCCTCCCGCGCCGCCGCACGCAGACAATATGAGTGCCAAGGTGAGGCACGCCATGCCTACTAAGGAGCGCTTGAAATTTTTGATAGCGCTATCAAAAAACGCTGTTGGTCTAAGTCTGGCTGAGTTTTTTCTCATTAAGTCCATGGTACGGATGCTCGTGGAATCGAAGGTTAGAACTGGGAGAATGTTTGATAGTTTTTTTAGTGATACTTTTGTTACTTATAAAGTTCGTTAATTATAAAGTTCGATACTTATAAAATGCGCTTTCTTAGGAATGGTCCTTTTCTGTGCCGTGTTTCTTTAGGTCACTATTTTTCAGCAATAGTTCAATCTCTTATTTTGCTCCTACTTTTGTTTTGAGTGAATAACCAGAAGGGTTTAATTTGTAACAATGTTAACTGCGTCTCGTATATAGCGAGAGTAAATAAGAAGAGGTGTTTCGACATAAAAATGTAATGACCTCGGCGGTAAGTCTTATATCCGAGCAAAATAAGTTGGCCCTGTGGGCGCCCTCGCCGGTATTGAGTTGACTTTACCTCATGAACTTTTGTGGTTCCCGCCTTAATTCGCAATATGGGCGTCTTTTAGCTTGCGATTCAGTGATTGTCTGGCATACAATCTTCGCCCCTGAAAACCTGTATCCGACGCTAGTCTCAAACGCTCAAGCATGTCGCTAAGCTACTTCGTGTCGTCCAAGTCCGAGTTGTTTTTGGATTAAAAAGTTTGGAGCAAAGTATGTACGCAATTTTTGAAAGCGGTGGCAAACAACATCGTGTAGTGATAGGTGAAACCCTCAAGCTCGAAAAAATCGAATTCGCCACTGGTGGCATTGTTGAATTCAACAAGGTTTACCTAGTTGCTAACGGCGAAAAAATCAGAATTGGTGCTCCTGTTGTAGAAGGCGTGACGGTAACTGCTGAAGTTATTGCTCAAGGCCGTGCCGACAAAGTGAAGATCATAAAATTCCGTCGTCGTAAACACTCAATGAAGCGTCAAGGTCACCGTCAGTGGTTCACCGAAGTGAAAATCACTGGCATTAACGGTTAATAGCCATCCATGGTTAATAGCCGGAAGGCTAAGAGGAGTAGAATATGGCTCACAAGAAAGCTGGTGGTAGTACTCGCAATGGTCGCGATTCCCATTCCAAACGCCTAGGTGTTAAGTGCTTCGGTGGAGAATTGATCCCTGCAGGTAGCATTATTGTTCGTCAACGCGGCACCAAATTCCACCCCGGTGTGAATGTCGGCCTAGGTAAAGACCACACCTTGTTTGCCAAGGCTGATGGTCATGTTAAATTCCAAATTAAAGGTGAATTTAACCGTCAATATGTAAGCATTGTTCCTGTTAATATTGTTCCTGTTAATACGGTTACTGCTTAGTACTGACGTCCGCTTCGACCTGTCTCGCGGTGTTTTGCGGGCAATTGAGAAGAACAAAAAAGCCCTGTCTCCAAGATAGGGCTTTTTTATTGCGGCTATAATTGCCGATATTCGCGTGATTTGTAGCCGCTTAGATTTAATTTTCCCTCGGAGAATACTGTGAAATTTGTTGATGAGGCCCCAATTCAAGTCGTGGCCGGTAACGGTGGCAATGGCTGCATGAGCTTTCGCCGAGAGAAGTTTGTTTCTAAAGGTGGCCCTAACGGGGGTGATGGTGGGGACGGCGGAAGCGTGTATCTGGTTGGGGACGAAAATTTAAATACGTTAATTGATTATCGGTTTCAGCCGAGGTATCAAGCTGAACATGGAAAAAAAGGCGGCAGTAAAGACTGCACCGGCGCCAAGGGCGAGGACTTATTTTTGCCGGTGCCTGTCGGTACGACGGTCATTGATACAGATACTGAAGAGATATTTGGTGACTTGACCGAGCACGGACAAAAGCTGAAGGTGGCTCAGGCCGGCTTTCACGGGCTTGGCAATACACGGTTCAAGTCGAGCACCAATCGTGCTCCGCGCAAGATTTCTTACGGTAGTGAAGGCGAGAGTCGAAATCTTAAATTGGAGCTTAAAGTGCTTGCGGATGTCGGCATGCTCGGTCTGCCAAACGCCGGAAAATCCAGTTTTATTCGCGCGGTTAGCTCGGCAAAACCTAAGGTAGCCGATTACCCATTTACCACCCTCATACCTAATTTGGGCGTAGTCAAAGTTCAGCAGTACCGCAGTTTCGTGATTGCGGATATCCCGGGATTGATCGAAGGGGCATCTGAGGGCGCAGGCTTAGGTGTGCGCTTTCTCAAGCATTTAACTCGCTGCCGGTTGCTCTTGCATACTGTTGATATGGCGCCACTTGATGAATCAAATCCGGTAGAAAATATAAGAGCAATCGCCCGCGAACTGAAAAAATTCAGTCCGACGCTCGCATCCCGAGACCGCTGGCTTGTACTTAATAAAGTCGATTTGCTTGATCCTGTTGAAGCGGAAGCACGTTGTCAGGCAGTGATTGATGAGCTGCAGTGGACTGGCCCCGTATTTCGTATTTCAGCATTGCACCGCGAAGGAACCGCCGTTATATGCGGACGTATAATGGATTACCTTGAGGCTATATGGGCGGCTGAGCGAGAAGATCCTGAGTTGCACGAACGTGAGCTTGAAGCGCAAAATCAAATGGCTCAGGAGGCGCGAGATCGAATTGATGAATTACGTGAAGCCTTGCGCGCAGCCAGAGTCGCGCGTGGAGAGGACGACGACTACAATGACGACGATTACGACGTTGAGGTAGAGTATGTTGGATACTAATCATGTTGAAAAATAACACTGTGTCAGCGTGTGACCTATGAACAAAAGAAGTGTAATTCCTCAGGCAAAACGTTGGGTCGTGAAAATCGGCAGCGCGCTATTAACCGATGACGGTAAGGGCTTGGATGTTCTCGCGATTGCTGGATGGGTTGCGCAAATGGCTGAGTTGCGTTTGCGTGGAATTGAATTGGTGCTGGTATCCTCCGGTGCTGTGGCAGCTGGCATGCGGCGATTAGGCTGGAGTGTTCGGCCTACAGAAATTCATAAGTTGCAGGCTGCTGCCGCTGTTGGGCAGATGGGTTTGATTCAAACCTATGAAGTTGAATTCCAACGCTTTTTTTTGCACACCGCTCAAGTTCTGCTCGATCATGACGACTTTTCTTCGCGTCAGCGCTATTTAAATGCTCGCTCAACGTTAAAGACTCTGGTGAGTTTAAACGTGGTGCCAGTTATTAATGAAAATGACACGGTAGTGACTGACGAAATTCGTTTTGGAGATAACGATACGCTCGGCGCACTGGTGGCAAACTTAATTGAAGCGGATTTGTTGGTAATACTTACGGACCAGCAAGGAATGTATGACCGCGATCCGCGTGCAAATCCAGAAGCGAGTTTGCTGAGTGAAATTGCGGCTGATGATGGACGGCTTGAAGGAATGGCGGGGGGAACCGGAGGGGCGCTTGGACGCGGTGGCATGATAACGAAAGTGCGCGCTGCACGAGTTGCTGCGCGTTCTGGCGCAGACACGGTTATTGTTGGCGGGCGTATTCAAAATGCGTTGCTGCGTGTTGCTGCTGGTGAAGATATAGGGACTTTTTTGTGGGCCGATCAGAAACCACAAGCGGCACGTAAGCGCTGGCTCTCAGGTCATTTGCAAACCCGTGGCACCTTAATTCTGGATGATGGCGCAACAAAAGTTTTACGTGAGCAAGGCAAAAGTCTGCTGCCGGTTGGGGTGAAGGAAGTTCGCGGAGATTTTACTCGCGGAGACATGGTGATTTGTGCCGATAGCGAAGGTCGCGAAATAGCGCGTGGGCTCGTTAACTATCATGCAGATGAGGCTCGTAAAATTATCGGTAAACCTAGCAATCAAATTATAGAAGTGCTTGGCTACAAAGATGACAATGAACTCATTCATCGTGATAATTTGGTGTTGTCTGGAGCTTAGTCTCATCCAGATGATTCAAAAAAACCCGCGGAGAATGCGGGTTTTTTTTTGAGAAAATGTAGTTGCTGGGTTTTTGTAGCAATGAATAGGTTCGGCCAATCTGTTTCGGAAAAATTTAAGGGTTTAGGAATGAATTTGTTAAATTGGTGGGCGCAGCGCGGTTGGTGTGAAATTGACTGTGTGACTTATGAGCGCGCCAGCGCTCAGTTCGGAGGAAGTGTCATTACCCACCCAGAATTTATTGCAGCAGTATCTTCGTTAGCTAATATGCCACTTAAATACTTTGGTCGATTTGAGGGTGAATCTCTTGTTGGTGTTGTGCCGACATGGGGTTCGTTTGTTGCCGGCGACAAGCGAGCGCTGAAGCGCGCAGGGCAATACAACCGATTGGACATAGGCAATATGGAAATCATTCTTCCATTTTCTCCGCAGGTGGCCGCCGTACCTATGCACTTTAAGGCTAACAATATATCGTCGTTACACTCCGAGCAAATAAAAAATTCATATAGAAAATCGGAAACGCTCAGTTTGCTAAAGAGCTACAGTGATAATGAGTTCTCGAAAAAATTTTTGTATAACCGAAATCGTGAGTGGCGTTTACTTGAAGCGGCTGGCGGCGCCGTAAATGACATTAGTGAATTTCCTCTTGCTGATGTTTTCAATTGGTACGTAAATCTATTTGAGTTGCGTTGGAAAAAAAAGCCAAAAGCCTTTGAGTATTTATATCATCAACTTGATGTGCTAAAAGATTTTTTAACTGGTAAGGTATTGTTTTTCGATAATAAGCCTATCGCTATTCAGTTACTATTTTTGGTTCAATCGCCGGAATGGATTTCGGTAGAGTATTTAAATGGCGGCATAGACACTAATTTTTTTCAGTACAGTCCGGGCACTGTACTCACATATTTAAATACTCAATCTTTAAGTAATTATGCGCAGGCTCAAGGGAAAAAATTACGTTATTCATTTGGGCTTTCAGATGAGAGCTATAAGGCACTTTGGTGCCGCAAAACGCCTATTTACAATACGTAAAAAATGGCTATTTATATAAATTGTTCATGGTAGGCATTAACTTTGAAGAATATTGAGTACAAGAAAAATAGAGGTATGGCTTTCTTTGTGTGGGGGTTTTTATCAATTCTTGGGTTGGTGTGCGCCTTAGCAATGCAACGGTATTTGGTGGCTGCCTTAGCCGTGGGGTTGTCGTATTTCGTTCACGCTGTTTTTTTGACTGATCACATTTTTTATAATCCAGCTCGTGATTACAATTTCAAATTTAGAGCTGCGTTGTCCTTTAACGGAGCGATTTCATGCAAAAAATTTACGCTGCATTCATCGCTTCCACAGTGTATCGACACCTGTTTTTTACCCATTCGAGTAACGTCTAAAATAGTAGGAAATTTATTTGATCCTTACGTTGAGCTGCGGGCAAATGGCGTAAAGTCAAGACAGTATTTTGAGCGAGGGGTTAAGGGGCTTCGCTATATAAACCTAACTCTTTTCGTAGACTCTTTAGTTGCTAGATCTGAATCGATCCATTTTATTTGTCGACACTGCGATATATCTGATGGCGAATTCGCGTTGCTAGGTTTTGATAACTCCTCTTACTCACGGAAAAAAATTTTAGTGATTGCACCTCATGCTGACGATGCGGAATTGGCCGCCTTTGGCTTTTATAAGCACGCGGAATCGGCAATGATCGTAACGGTAACAGCTGGCGAAGTTGATGCCTCTTCGTATGAAATCATTGCGGGCAATAAAACGGAGGCCGTTACACTTAAAGGACGCTTGCGTGCTTGGGATAGCATTGCTGTGCCTATTTGGGCGGGTCATCATGTGCAATCGGTGCATCTGGGTTATTTTTGTATGACTTTAAAAAAAATGCATGAGCAGCCTGATGTTGTGGTGGCGTCGCGGGAGACGGATGCGACGAGCGTTCAAGTATTTCGGCAGTTTAATGGTAGAGCGCTAGTCAGTGATCAGCGCGCTGAAAATAAATGGAACAATCTAGTAGCCGACTTGCGTGAGCTTATTGATGAATATAAGCCAGATATTCTTGTGGCCCCCCACCCAAAAATCGATCCACATCCCGATCATATTTTTTCGACACGAGCGGTATTTGAGGCATGCGAAATATTGAATATTTGCCCCCATTTTCTGCTATATGCGAATCATAGCCACCATACGGATATGTATCCGTTTGGCGTGGAGCACAGCGATTTGGCTTTGCCGCCGCATTTTGATAATGAAATAGTTGCAGACCAGTTATTTAGCGTCTTACTAAGCGCTGATGATCAGCGCGATAAGGTATGTGCATTGAAAATGATGCATGATCTAAATCGCCCAACATCTTTTAAGAAACGGCTTCGACAATTACTGCAGCGCTTGATAGGTCGTTCCGCAATGCCCTATGGGAATGATGACTATCTGCGCAAAGCAATTCGCCAGCAAGAACTTTTTTTTGTGACATCGATGTTGGAGCTAAGGAAGTTATTTGGCC
>JAYWHF010000591.1:0-2441 GCA_043777855.1 Gammaproteobacteria bacterium
GCTCGCGCGCGACGGGGCATATGCGAATTTGCACCGCATGCAGTTTTCGCAAGTTGCGGTGACGGCATGACAGACCCAACTACAAAGTTCGTCGTTCTCGCGAACGCGAAGTCATGCCAAGAAAACGAAACCACATGAAGCCTCTACACATTTTACATACCGAGTCTTCATGTGGTTGGGGCGGCCAAGAAATTCGCATTTTGACGGAAATTTTAGGTACCCAAAGGCGTGGGCATAAGGTAACTTTAATCACACCAGCACATTCAAATATTGCCAGAGAAGCCATAAATTCAGGCATCTCCACGGTGTGTATTGATATTGAAAAAAAGAGATTGCGCGGCTTATGGGCGCTGCGCGCATGGTTAAAGCAAACCAAAGTGGATGTTATAAACACCCACAGTTCCACCGATAGTTGGCTGGTAGCGCTTGCTTGCGCCACGCTTAAAAACCCGCCTGCCATTGTGCGCACGCGGCACATATCGTCGCCCATACCCAATAATTTTGCCAGCCGCTGGCTGTATCAACGCGCGACGGCACTTACTGCCACCACCGGTGAGCGCTTGCGCGAGCAGCTCATAAGCAAAATGGGCTTGCAATCTAGCAATGTGCAATCAGTACCCACCGGCATTGATTTAGCGCGTTATAGGCCTTTGGCCGCAGCCGAAAAACTAGCCGCGCGGCAACGGTTTTTTAAAACAGACAACCCAATTTTTATAGTGGGCATTGTGGCAACCCTGCGTAGTTGGAAAGGCCACACCTATTTGCTCGACGCCATTAAAAGCCTACCCGAAGATGTACACGGCTTAATTGTGGGCGATGGCCCGCAAGCCGCGGCGTTACAGCAAAAAATTGATGAAGACGGCCTAAATACGCGGGTTTTCATGACAGGCAATTTAGGCGATGTTGAAATTGCCCTAAACGCGTTTGATTGTTTTGTATTACCAAGTTACGCCAACGAAGGCGTGCCCCAAGCGCTAATGCAGGCCATGGCCTGCGGGCTGGCAGTAATTGCCACGCCAGTTGGCAGCGTAGATGAAATTGTGAGCCACAACGAAACTGGCCTGATGGTGCCGTTTAAAGATAGTGCAGCCATTGCTATCGCAATTACGCAAATACGCACCGATGCTGCCTTGCGTGAGCGTTTGAGCGGAGCCGCCCTAGCCCGCGCGCAAGCTCGGTTTGGTGACACCATCATGGTGGACAAAATGCAAGCACTGTTTTATCGCGCTGCGGAAAAGCGCCCATGAGCTTTGGTATACAAAACAGCGTGGTGGAATCGAGCCACGGGCAATTATTTTTAAAAGCAGGTCAGGGCATCATTGCCACGCTGGCTTTGCAACAACGTTTTTTGCGCTTTAAAAAGCGGCAGCTAGCGGCTGATGTGCGCTCCATTTTAGTTATCCATCAGCTATTTTTGGGTGATGCAATCATGCTAACGCCCCTGCTGGCGCGGCTGCGCGGCCAATACCCAGACGCCACTATTACTGTTGCCATGCCGTGGAGCCAAGTGCCGATTTATAGCGGCTTGCCGTTTGGCGTAATCGCCGTGCCGTTTGACGCAAAAGGCCGTGGATCAGTAGATAATTTACTGCGCGTTGCAGCCAAACAAAATGGCTTTGATTTAGCCATTTTGCCGGGGGAAAACCGCTATGCCTGGCACGCAGCGGCGTGTGATGCGCGCTGGATTATTGGCTTTAGCGGCGGCGATACCTACAAAACTTGGCCGCTTGACGTGCAGCAAGCATGGCCGGAAGCGCCGATGTCGCTGCCGGATATTTTTTCATCCCTTGCACCCAATAATGCTGCGCGACAACTAAACAGCTTGGCGGCTTGGCCCGCACCTGTAGGCGGCTTAGGCGCACATGCAACCACTACCCTAGCAAACAGTACACCTTATGCCGTGCTTCATGTTGGTGCATCTAACCCAAAGAAGTTTTGGGCGGCTGCCAATTGGGCAAAGCTGGCGCAAAAAATCACAGAGTCCGGCACACAAGTGGTGTGGAGTGCGGGCAAAAATGAAACGCATCTGCTAGAAAATTGCGGCGTGCAACCTGTGCACATTAACTTGGCCGGTGAGCTAGATTTAGGCCAAATGTGGCATTTATTGAACAACGCCGCATTTTTGGTCGCGCCCGACACCGGCATTGCGCATTTAGCGCGTTTAACGCAAACCCCGGCCATCAACTTGTTTGGTGCTGGCCCAACAAAATTGTATGCAGAAACCGCGCTGTTAGCGCACCAAAGCCAGTTTATGCCACTTGTGCTTAGCGAGTTGCCAGAACGCTATCAAACGTCCCTTTTTAAGCGACCGCTAAATTGGTTGCAAAATTATGCCGCTTTTGGCGGTTTAATGGCCGCAAATGCCGAAAAGGGTGCAGGTTTCGACGCAGTTTGGGATAAAGTATTATCTTTGCAAACAAGAAAGCAAAACGCTTAAGTTC
>JAYWHF010000592.1:0-18829 GCA_043777855.1 Gammaproteobacteria bacterium
CTGATAGACAACGTACGAGCATCTTCGATATTAATATTCGCCAACTGACTGAGCGGCGTTTCTGTACCGTAATAATTGACTGTAATTCCGTCAAGAATGCTCGGATGAGCTCGCCCAGTACGAATTTTTGTGAAGTTATTGGCCAAGGCTTCAACAGCCTTCTTCATGCGATGTTCAGCATCTTTTTTAATGTCATTAATCATGAGCAGCTTCCTCCTCGATCAGGGTACCTTCATTACTTCCCATTACAATATTCAATAACGCACCAGATTTATTCATACGGAATACTCGCACCGGCATATCGTGTTCACGACACAAACAAATGGCCGTTAGATCCATAACCCCCAACTTTTTATCAAGCACTTCATCGTAAGACAAACGATCATACTTGGTAGCGGTAGGGTCTTTCTTTGGGTCAGCGGTGTAGACACCGTCGACTTTTGTGGCCTTGAGTACGATATCTGCATCAACCTCTATACCGCGCAAACAGGCCGCCGAGTCAGTCGTGAAAAAGGGATTCCCAGTACCGGCCGCGAATATAACCACCTCACCGGAATTCAAAAAACGAATAGCGCGACGGCGATCATAGTGCTCAACAACGCCGCTCATTGGGATTGCTGACATCACCCGCGATGAGATACTGCTACGCTCGAGCGCATCGCGCATCGCCAATGCATTCATCACTGTTGCCAACATACCCATATGATCGCCGGTAACCCTATCTAAACCCGCCGCACTTAACGCCGCGCCACGAAAAAGATTGCCGCCCCCCACCACCAAACCAACCTGAACACCTATTCCCACCAACTGACCAATTTCCAATGCCATCTTGTCGAGCACTTTTGGGTCAATACCGAAGCCTTCAGTACCCATTAACTCCTCACCGCTCAACTTCAACAAAATACGCTTGTACTTTTTATCTCTGGGGCTAGACATAAATGCTCTCCAATCAATGAATTAGCAAAAACCATCGCAACTAAAACTAGGGGCGAAAAAAATCGGGGCAGTGTACCAGAAAAGAAAGTCTGTAGTGGTGACTGATAAGGCTTTTTGGTGTTACGCAGCCAAGGGTTTCTGATCTTATGCGGGGGAAGATTAGCGTGTTTAGTCTTGATACTCTGGTGAATATGGCAGCAGCAGCGAGCTTACACATTGAAATGCACATGATGCACGCCACCTAAAACAAAAAAGCAAAAAAGCAAAAAAGGGAGCTTTGCATCCTGCAAGCTCCCCCGGTGCTTCCTGCTTGGGTCAACGATCATCCTGATCGCATCGGCATCATGCCTATCCCTTTTCACTTCCTTATTAGGGCTTCATCCTGAAGCCTACCTCCTCAACCGCAACATCCTGTTTTGGTTAACGTCCTTGTGGTGGTCATTTTAAAGATTTTTAAAAAACAGAAAAGTGGACAATCACTGGAAATCTTGTGCGACATTGGCTGCAAGGTATGGTGGCGATTGACAACAAGTCACATCATTCGCTCCACTACGGATGAGTTGCAAACCATACAAAATATTATATAATTCAAACAATGACCAAGCTTATTGAGTTTCGAGGTAGCGCCCTCGATGATCTTCGAGACTTTCCTCTGTCGATACGGCGAGAGGCCGGGCACCAATTAGATCAAGTGCAGAATATTCTAGAACCTGATGACTGGAAACCCATGCCGAGTATTGGCCAAGGTGTTCGAGAAATTAGAGTTCGAGATATAACGGGTGCGTTTCGCGTTATCTATGTCGCTAAATTTAGTGATGTCATCCATGTACTTCATTGCTTTCAGAAGAAAACACAGAAAACGAGTAAATCAGACTTGGAATTGGCTAAAAGCCGCTATCGTGAATTAATACAGGAGCTAGGAAAATGAGTAATAAACAATTTGTTAGCGTATGGGATGCTATCGAAGATACTCCAGAAGAGGCTGAGAATATGAAGCTTCGTTCCGGGTTGATGATTTCTCTTAAGGATCATCTTGCTCGTTCCGGATTGACTCAGTCCGATGCAGCTAAGCTTTTTGGTGTTACACAGCCAAGGGTTTCTGATCTTATGCGAGGGAAGATTAGCGTGTTTAGTCTTGATACTCTGGTGAATATGGCGGCGGCGGCGGGCTTACATATTGAAATGCACGTGATGCACGCCGCCTAAAACAAAAAAGCAAAAAAAGGGAGCTTTGCATCCTGCATGCTCCCCGGTGCTTCCTGCTTGGGTCAACGATCATCCTAATCGCATCCGCATCATGCCTATCCCTTTTCACTTCCTTATTAGGGCTTCATCCTGAAGCCCACCTCCTCAACCGCAACATCCTGTTTTGGTTAACGTCCTTGTGGTGGTCATTTTAAAGATTTTTTAAAAACAGAAAAGTGGACAATCGCTGGAAATTTTGTGCGATATTGACTGCAAGGTATGGTGGCAATTGACAGCATATAAATCTGGGCCAACAAGCTACTGCAAATTATTAAATACTTCAGGATGTTGCTCGGCGATACGAAGTAGTGCTAAAGCAGGGCCTTGAGGAGCTCTTCTGCCCTGCTCCCAATCTTGCAGTGTTCGAGTACTAACACCTAACAACCCCGCAAATAAAGATTGCGAAAGTTTTAATTTAGATCGAATTATTTGTGCAGATGAAGGCTCGGAAAGCCGCGTTATTTTTAAGTTCAATGCACCTTTTTTATGTTCTTTAATTTCGCTTATACCCGCTAAAATTTCAGCCCCTATATCACGTGTTTTCATTATGGATAGCCTCCGCAATTTGTTTTAATATATTCCCCGAAATACTTGAGCGTTCAGATTTACTATATACCGTTAGCATCCATATTTCGTGGTCTGCTTTCTTCCAGTAATAAATGGCACGAACACCACCACTTTTGCCTTCGCCGTCAGGAGCCCAACGCACCTTTCTCACACCACCAGAACTTTTAACGACATCTCCTGCATCAGGTTTTTGGAGCAAGTAAGCCTGTAACCCACGATACTCATCATCAGATAGATAATTAGGTAGTAATTTAGTGAAAAGTGAGGTTTCTATGAATATCATAGGTCAAATTATACGGCATTGCCGGATATGAACAAGTACTTTCAAGACAAGAAAAAATTTGTGGAGAGAAAACAAAAAAAGGGAGCTTTGCATCCTGCAAGCTCCCCGGTGCTTCCTGCTTGGGTCAACGATCATCCTGATCGCACCGGCATCATGCCTATCCCTTTTCACTTCCTTGTTCCGGCTTCATCCTCCTGCCTGAAACCGGTAAGTGCCAAAGCCTTTAACCGCAACATCCTGTTTTGGTTAACGTCCTTGTGCTAGTCATTCTAAAGTTTTTTTTACAGCAGAAAAGTGGGCAACTGCTGCAAATCTTGTGCGATATTAGCTATAACGTATGATGGCGATTGACGGTATGTAAATGCGACACTCAATCGCCTTACGAGCGTAAAGCGAACAAATCAAGCACCATGACTTCATGACCAGACATTTTATACCGCCGTGCAGACCTCTTCAAAACAGCAATCAATGTCAAAGAAAATTTGTTTCAGCTTTTTTCTGTGTGAGATACAATTCCGTTACAAAATTTTGCGATCGCTCAATAATGCCTACTATTTCAATGTTTTAGGGCCTAATTGTAAGAATGTATTTTTTTGATACTCAACAACATAATACGCCTCACATTCATGTTGAGTATCAAGACAAAAAAGCGGTTATAGAAATTCCTTCTGGTAATTTAATTGCCGGAAAACTCCCCAACAACAAAATGAAGCTCATAAGTGCTTGGGTTGAAATACATCAAGAAGAACTAATGGCCGATTGGCAACTCGCTTTAAATGGCGAGCTCATATTTAAAATTAAACCTTTAAAGTAGGTACTAACATGAATCCCGAAGTAAAAAGTGTTGAACCATTAGAAAATCATCAATTAAAGCTTCGCTTTGAAAATAGCGATCTAAAAATTTTTGATGTTTCACCATATCTAAACAAAGGAATTTTTAAAGAACTACAAGATAACAATTATTTCAAATCTGTTCGTGTAGCTTCCGGTGCAGTTCAATGGCCCCATGAACAAGACTTCAGCCACGATACATTATATCTGCTTGGTCGGTCGCTTAATGCATAATGGCGATCAACAAATATTGGTAATAAAATTTAAGGCAGAAGCATGACGTTTTCATGGGGTTATTAACAGATGCCCGCGAACAAAAATTAATATCGTGGGCTTCAGTAGGATTACTCATTTTTGTATCCGCCTTTTTGTGGGCGCCCTCACGCATTCGCTGAGCTGATTTAGCTTAACACTGAGTGACGCAGCTTTAATTTAAATTATTAATTTTTTGCTCTAGCGCTGCAAGACATCGCATCAGCTCATCAAAGCTTGGTCGCTCCCCGAAAATCATTTCTTCCATTGCTGCGTAATCTTTTTGCAATGACATCAAGTGATATTTATTAGGCGTTAGTTTAAAACTACCCACGCGAGCTGTTTGATAATTTGCCCAACTGCTTGGATAAAAACGTTGCTTGAATTCCACGACTTCTCGCAAAAGATCTGTGTTTCGCAACAAATTTTCTGCAGAAAAACTATTGGCCAATTTATAGCTATCGTAATAGTGCCGTGAATAACGAGAAGGCAATATTTTGTTAGCAATATACACTTGCGCTTTTTGGTTGATATCTTGATTTAATTTTTCCTGTTGGCTTTTGGTGCGATTAGCAAGTGGATCGGTAGTAATAACATACGTCCAATCCAAAACTAAATCTATATCTTCTGAAAATCGCTGAATTAAATTAAAGCACTTACTTAAACTAGTACCACCTTTGAATCGCAAACACGTTGCTAATTCAGGTACATCAAAAAGCTGCATTAAAACCCAGCACAACCAAAAATCTTTTTCAGCTGCCGCTGGTGTAATTGCCAAAGCAGATGCCGTTGCACCAAAAATTTCACCTCTTTCTACGGGAGGGCGTAAAGCAAGTGTTTTCAAGTATTTGCATCCTGCTCGGTCAACAATATTTTGATTGCCTGAAAAACCCAACTGGTAACATATTGCGTATCTTTCAAAACTCGACTCACCAGTGTTTTTGATACCAGACCATTTACCTGAAAATACTGACGAACAATATTCTGTTGCGACGCTGTCAGTGTATTTTTACCCAAAGTGTTTATTGCTTGAACCAAGAGCGCACTTTCCGGATATTTAAAATCAAGATGCGTCATTTTGCTTTTTTTAAAAACCAAGGCTTGCCCTGCAATATCATAAGTTTTAGAGGAACCATCACTTAAGTAAAGGTATTGGGTAGGCGTTTGAGTGGATAGCCCTAAAATATTTAACGCAGCATTGCCAGAAACTTGAATGTTCCAACCAAACTTGCGCGCTAGCGCCTGAGCTGCTTGATCCATATTTGGAGCTAAATATTGCCCCAATAACTTACTGAACTGAGGGTAATCATACAGGCCACGGCTGACGCGCCGAATACTGCCTTTTTCAGCTAAACGGGACAAGCTGCGGTCAATAGTGCCTGACTGCGCTAAAGAGGCAAAATCTTTTTGGGAAAAAATCCAACCCCTGCCATGACCATAAATAACGCTAATTATGTGATTTTCAATGTTTTTCAAGGGCACTTTAGCCTTTTATTGTCCGAAATAATAGGTTTATATTCGGACAAATATAGCATATATTAAAAACTTCAGGCAGGACATTTTATACCTGCTGGGTCAGCCTCTTGGTATAGCAAGAAAAGTTTGCGGAGGGAAATACGAAAACAAAAAAAGGGAGCTTTGCATCCTGCAAGCTCCCCGGTGCTTCCTGCTTGGGTCAACGATCATCCTGATCACATCGGCATCATGCCTATCCATATTCAATTCATTATTTCGGCTTCATCCTCCTGCCCGAAGCCGATAAGTGCCAAAGCCTTTAACCGAAACATCCTGATTTGGTTAACGTCCTTGTGCTGATCATTCTAAAGAGTTTTCTAAAACAGAGAAGTAGGCAACTGCTGAAAATCTTGTGTGATATTGGCTATAAGGTATGATGGCAACAAACAAATATTGGTAAAAAATTTAAGGAAGTAGTATGAAATTTCCATTATTATTAACAGAAACCCGCGAACAAAAATTAATGTCGTGGGCTTCTGTAGGCTTACTCATTTTTGTATCCGCTTTTTTATGGGCGCCCTCACGCGATGGTTTGCAAGGTGTTTATGTATTAGCATTTTTTTTGCCAATGGCAATTATTTTACTGTTTAGAAAACCCAACTTTAATGAATACGGTGGCTGGCCAACAGTTATTGCACTCGTGTATGCAGGGTTTTCTACACTTAGCTCCTTGTGGGGCGAGCCTAAAGATTTTGGTTTTTTTGTATTGCAATGGTGTGTGCTAGCGACGTGGTTGTGCGGGTCGTGTTTGGTGTTTTCGAAACGTGAGATTGATGTAGAAAAATATTTGCGTTGGTTTGTGGTGCTGGGCGTCCTTATCACAATTTCAACATTCATATATAATTTTTTATATGTCGATTCAAATTTTCCCCTGAAGACACGCATAATCGGATGGAATGTTTTTAGAAACCCAAATGAAATTGGAGCCTTCTGTGGAATTATTGCGTTATTGGCATTTACCATTGCGGTGCAGTCTTTATCATTAAAACAAACATGGTTGTTTTATACATTAGCTCTTATCGCGACCGCTGGCTTGTTAGCATCCTTGAGTCGCGCCGCATTTATAGCATTTGTAATAATGTCTGGTGTTACATTGCTAACGGTACGCCCACCTTTAAAAATTTGGTTACCACCTGTATTAATCGCGATTGTTACCCTGTTTATGCTCCTAAGTACAACTAATATACTTACCTCATTTACAGGCGGGAGAGGGGATTTGCTGGGACCCAGATTTGAAATTTGGAAAGAAGTTTTCGATCGCTGGTACAAACATATTTTTATTGGCATAGGCATGAGTAAAGATACAAATATAATAACTTTCGACGCTACTACGCATAGCCATGCACACAACGCTTGGTTAGATACGTTATATCGCACAGGTTTAATTGGTTTCATTCTACTATTGACACATTTAATAAAAATTATACAAAATTTTTCAAGTGATCCGCGTACATTGCCACTATATTTATGGTTAGGCTATGGCTGTATTTGTCACTTAGTAGATGGACGCTGTTTCTTTTGGGAAGTTGGTGCCAAGTGGTTTTTATATTGGATTCCAATTGGTTTGATTGTAGCAATACACACTAAAATTGTGGTCGCACACAAAAGTGAAATTTAAAATGAAAAGGATAGAATTACAAAAAATATTAATTAACGCCAACACCAGGAGGAATAATTTTACCAGCAGAAACAGTAACACCGTAACCGAGCGCACTACCTGCTTGCAGCCAAGCGGCCTCTTCTAAACTTGAACCACCTGCCATGCAAGCATTAACACCCAAGTGCCCAAAATTAGCCACATTGCAATGGTGATCTACATTAGCACCACTATTAACAATAACCCCTAGCCCAAGCGTTGACTCTGTACCAATAATTGCTCCAGCCATAATGGCCGCTCCATCACCCACAACCGCTGAAGGTGACACTATGGCTGTAGGGTGAACCACCGTAGCTAAGCTGAAGCCTGCTTGAATTAATTTATAACTTAGTTCAGCTCGCAATTTATTATTCCCAATCGCAACCATGACCCAATCAGCAAGCGCACGATATTGCTCCAGATTACTGATATCACCATGAATTAAATAAGACCATATCAATTTATTTTTCGGCCAAGCGTCATCCAAAAAACCAACAAGTTCAAACTCATTTTTTAAGAGAACGGATTCAGCAACAGAGCGACCATGACCGCCAGCACCGATGATTAATAATTTTTTCATAGTGATTTTTCTTCTGTGCCAGCGTTAAATTTAACAGCCAAGAGTATCAATGGAGCGAATGCAATTAACATTGCCACTGCACCATCTACTTTTAAAATAGCAACCATAAATGCCCAAGGGAAAAGCCACAAAATATTAATAATCCCAACAACTAATGTAACCGGTTTATGTGCATAGTAATGCCTCGCAGCATATTGATATGCATGACTACGATGCGCTTCATATACTTTCTCGCGGCGAATTAATCGGCGCAATAAAGTTAATGTTGCATCCACAATAAAAACACCCAATAAAATTATCCAGCTCCATAAAAGCTGTGGCGCAATCCATGCCGCCTGCAAAGATAACCCGGCCAAGATAAAACCTAAAAAACCACTCCCTGCATCGCCCATAAATATTTTTGCTGGCGGAAAATTCCAACATAAAAATCCAATAATGGATGCCGCTAACAATATAGGTAATATTGCAGCAGTGCTGTATCCCAAGTAATAATATAAAAAAGCACCACACAAACACACACAAATTGCTTCAATACTGGCAATGCCGTCAATGCCATCCATGAAGTTATAAAGATTAAGCATCCAAATCAAATATACCGCCGCTAATACATCACCAATCCACATTAAATGTATCTTGTAACCAAAAAATACAACAGCAGGCAAACCTCCTAACCAAAATAAAAACCATATCGAAGCCATCAAATGCCCCAGCAAACGCCAACCAGCGGCTATATGCCCATGATCATCAAGAAACCCCAAAAGAGCAATGCCAAAACCAGTACATAAAAGAGCATACATAACTGACAAATCAAGCTGACCTGCAAAATACAAAAAGGGTAAAGAGGCAAGAAAACTAATGACTATGGCAACACCTCCCCCACGAGGAGTCGGTATAGAGTGCGAGCTACGTGCGTTTGGAATATCAATGATTGATTTAACTAATGCATATCGACGTAATAACCACGTTAAAAAAAAAGAAAATATCGCGACAACAAAAACAGAAAATATCAACATCATTTTTTAACATTTTCCTGGAAATATTTAGCACTTTTGAGAAGAGCATTATCAACTGAAGTTGGCGGTGCCCAATTTAATAATTTCCGAGTCTTACCAATATCTACCTGTAAAGATCCACATAAACGCTGTGCAATTGAACGCTTACCTAATAATGATGCGCATACTTTGAGCAACGAACTAGGTACAGGCAAAAGCCATGCAGATTTATGTAAGGCCTTAGCCATACGCTGCAAGAGCTCTGTTGTTGATAAATCCTCGTCATCACTAATCAAAAAAGTTTGATTAGCTGCTTTGGGATGATCAATACAAACATTTATTAAATCCACTAAATTATCCAGTGCCACCAAACTACGCTTGTTATGAATTGCACCCAACGGCAAGGGAATACTTTGGTTAAGCCAACTCATCATATTTAAAAAATTAGCCTTTACTCCAGGACCATAAACCAATACAGGTCGAATAATAACAACTTCCATATTTGTTTTTTCTGCCAGAGCCCGCAAACCAATTTCAGCTTCCATTTTGGAAACCCCATAAGCATCACATGGAGCAGGTGAATCTTCCACTTTGTATGGTTGCCCTAAAATTGTTTGCTCACCATTAACTTTTATAGAGCTAATAAAAATAAAACGTTTGACTCCAGATGCAGCCGCTTGACGTGCAAGATTAATTGTTCCTTCAGTATTAACTTTGCGAAATTCTGCTAAGGGATCAACTGCAATGTCATTCATTATGTGAGCGCGTGCAGCTGAATGAATAACAACATTTACAAATCGCAAAGCATCAGTCCAATCAGTAGATGCATCTATCGCATTAATTTCCACTACAGAATTGAATGGATCTGAATGGTTCAAAGAACTACGTGTTGTTACAATTAGTTCATGCACATCATGCTCTAGTAAATATTTATAAACTGCACCACCAATAAACCCAGAGGCGCCTGTTAAAAGAATTTTATTCACTTTTATTATTCCTTCTCAGGCTAGCACTTCGAAATAGAACTTCTAAGCGGTTAAAAAGATTATCCTTAGAAAAATTGTTCAAGTAATATCGTTTAGCAGAACTACCCATATTCATTTTTTCTTGTGGTTTTAATGACGCCATTGATCTTACGATAGCCGCTAAAGCACGCGCATCACCAGACTTACACACTAAACCAGCTCCAGACTCTTTAATAACTCGCGCGGCCTCACCATCTATCATTGCAATAATGGGCTTGCCAGATGCCAAATAAGCTTGAACCTTACCTGGAATCGTTTTTTCAAATACTTCATTTGTTTTTAATGAAACGAATAACGCATCGGCCAGATCAAATAATGCAGGCATTTTTTCTAAAGGATGACGCCCCAACAACAATACTTTATTTGCTAAACCCCGCACCTTAACTTGTTCATGAAGCCAAGCGCTCGCCCTACCATCACCAACAATAACCCAACGAACAGGTAATTCAGATGCAATGATTTCAACAGCATCAATAATTGTAGGGAAATCTTGCGCGTCACCGATATTACCTGCAAAAACAATAGTAAAAACCGCTTCGTCACGAGTTAGCAAATCACATGGATTTTCTGAACAGCCAATAAAATCATCTTCTGCCCAGCTAGGGAAATAAACTACACGTTGCGGTGCAATATCTTTTGTACAATATTTTTTAACATTATCATCAAAAGATTTTGACTGCAAAAGCAGATAGTCTGCATGATTATAAATCCATGAAACAACTTTTCCGACAAGAGCTAATGCCAATTTATTTTTGATAACACCTACAGCGCTTAATGTTTCTGGCCAAAGATCAAGAACCCAAATAAAAACTGGTACTTTCTTTAACTTGCCAATTATTAAAGCTGGAATAGCCGCTATGATTGGAGAAACAGCATACACAAAAATCGAATCAAATTGTTGATTGCGTAGCTTATATGAGCCGACTATTGAAGCACTTAAAAAAAATGAAAAATAATTTAACGCCAAAGAAACACTATTATAGCCCCGAAGTAACATTGGGATACGCACAACTCGAGCACCAAGATAGTTAACATACTGTTCTGGCGCTTCAAGATAAGCTTCAAATATTTTACCTTCTGGATAATTAGGGATGCCAGTAAGTACGGTAACATCATGACCTTTTTTAACAAAACCTTCGACCATATTATTAATGCGCATATTTTCTGGCCAAAAATACTGTGAAACAACTAATATTTTTAGTTTCTTTAAAGGCTGAGGTTCATCGGTCATCAATACTTTTTCCAAACGATACGATTAACATAATCGGTATAACTATGAATAATACGAACAACTTTTTCCGCCACATTCGGCATGCTGTAATCTGATACAAGCCGTAGCGTTCTATCATTACCAGCTGTTTGATTTTCTAAAACGAACAAGCCTTGTAACACTCTATTTACTTCAAGTCCAACCATCATGACGGCAGCCTCTTCCATGCCTTCAGGACGTTCATGTGCTTCACGAATATTTAATGCAGGGAAATTCAAAATAGAAGATTCTTCATTAATAGTGCCGCTATCAGACAACACCGCTTTCGCCGTTAATTGGAGCTTGTTGAAATCTTTGAAGCCTAATGGTTTCAGTAATTGAACATTTTTATGAAATACAACTCCCATCGCATCAACACGCTTTTGTGTTCGTGGGTGGGTGGACATAATTACTGGGTAGTCGTATTGCTCAGAAACTGCGGTTAAAATGGCAACAAGTTTTAAAAAGTTTTTATCGGAATCAATATTTTCTTCTCTGTGCGCAGACACCACAAAAAATTTACCGGCTTCCAACTGTAACCGTTCTAAAACATTTGACGCTTCAACTCCATCACGATAATAATTTAATACTTCAAACATGGGGCTGCCGGTTTTTATGACCATATCCGGTGATAAGCCTTCACGTAATAAATAATCACGCGCAATCGTACTGTAGGTTAAATTGATATCTGCTGTGTGATCCACGATACGGCGATTAATTTCTTCTGGCACACGCATATCAAAACAACGATTACCCGCTTCCATGTGAAAGGTAGGAATTTTACGGCGCTTTGCAGGGATTACCGCCATGCAACTATTCGTATCGCCCAGCACTAATAAAGCTTCTGGTTGAACCTCAGCTAAGACTCTATCGACGGCGATAATGACATTACCAATGGTTTCCGCACCACTTGCACCGGCTGCATTTAAAAAATAATTAGGCTTGCGGATACCTAAATCTTGATAAAAAATTTCATTAAGTTCGTAATCGTAATTTTGCCCCGTATGAACCATGATGTGTTCACAATATTGATCTAAAGCCGCCATAACACGGGATAAACGAATAATTTCTGGGCGAGTTCCCACGACTGATACAATTTTTAATTTTTTCATTTCAATTCTCATTTTAAAAAACTTAAGCTACAGTGCCAACAGCCTAAGCCTCTGTGCCAACAGATAGCGCATAGGTATCCGGCTTTTCGCGATCGAAAATTTCATTCGCCCAAAGCATAACGATCATTTCAGTATCGCCCACATTAGTAATGTCGTGAGTCCAGCCCGGTACGGTTTCAACAATTTCAGATACGTCACCATTGGTATGCAATTCGTAAAACTCACCAGAATCTATATGCCTAAAACGAAAACACGCCTGACCTTTAATGACCAAAAATTTTTCAGTTTTTGAATGATGGTAATGGCCACCACGAGTAATGCCGGGGTGTGCGGTAAAAAAAGAAAACTGCCCAACATCGGGCGTTTTTAACATTTCCACGAAGGTGCCGCGGGGGTCTGAATGCTGCTGAACCTTATAGGAAAACAACTCAGGAGGCAGATAGCTGACATACGTAGAGTAAAGTGCTCGAACCAAACCCGTGCCCACACGCTCACTGATTAAATTATTGCGACTATCACGAAAAGCATGAAGCTGCGCCACTAAATCACCAATAGTAATCGTGTACTGAGGCTCTACAGTAACAAAGGCTTCTGTCCGCGTATTAGTATTAATATCCAACAAGGCAATAAAGTGCGAGATAACATCATCAATATAGACAAGGTTTACACGAGCATTAGGGTCATTCACTTGAATCGGTAAGTTACGAATAATGTTATGACAAAAAGTCGCTACGGCAGAGTTATAGTTAGGTTTAACCCACTTACCAAATACGTTAGGCAAGCGAAATATATATACTGGATTTGTTTGAGATAATGTCAACAACTCTTCTTCAGCACCACGTTTACTTAAGCCATAAGAGTTTTCTAATTCCACTTGAATAGACGATGTATAAATCACAGGAATAGATTTACCGCTGGCTATAACTGCTTTACACACGAGCTGAGTTAAATCTGTATTGCCTAGCTTAAAATCTTCTGGATCTTGTGGGCGATTCACACCAGCCAAATGAAAAATAAAATCAACACCTGCCACCATACTTGGCAGGAGTTCACTTGCGTGCTCACGAGTAAATGTTACAACTTCAATATCTTTGCGTTCACGCAAATAAGCAATAAGATTTTTTCCAACAAAACCGTTAGCGCCAGTTACCAACACTTTCATTATTTACTCCTCAGCAGTGACATGTTCGCCACGCTGAATAGCGCGCATGAAATCCAACTTAAGTAATAATTTTTTCATGCCGTCTATATCAAGGCGCTGTGTATTATGCGAGTTATAATCTTCTGTGCGTGAAATTTTTTCTTCGCCCTGCTCTACAAATTTTGCATAATTAAGGTCGCGTAAGTCTGGCGGAATACGAAAGTATTCACCCATATCTTCTGCACATGCCATTTCTTCTCGGCTCAATAATGCCTCATAAAGCTTTTCACCATGGCGAGTACCAATCACTTCGATTGAGTGCTCAGGTTTCCCCACCATTTGAGTTAACGCGCGAGCCAATGTTTCAACCGTTGCTGCAGGTGCTTTTTGTACAAAAATATCGCCATTGTTGCCATGCTCAAATGCGTACAACACTAAATCTACTGCATCGGCTAGCGTCATCATAAAGCGTGTCATATTAGGATCCGTTAAGGTGAGCGACTTACCTGCACGAATTTGTTCAATGAATAATGGAATTACCGAACCGCGCGATGCCATTACATTACCGTAACGGGTACCGCAAATAACGGTTTTGATTTCATCGACATTACGTGATTTTGCCACCATGACTTTTTCCATCATGGCTTTAGAAATACCCATTGCATTTATAGGATAAACCGCTTTATCTGTACTTAAGCAGACTACACGTTTAACACTATTTTGAATCGCGGCTTCTAATAAATTTTCTGTGCCCAATACGTTAGTTTTTACCGCCTCCATGGGATGAAACTCACAAGAAGGTACTTGCTTCAATGCGGCAGCATGAAAAATATAATCAACCCCGCGCGTTGCATTCAGTACACTTTGGTAATCACGCACGTCGCCTATATAAAATTTTAATTTGGTGCTGGCATAGTGCTTACGCATATCATCTTGTTTTTTTTCATCGCGGCTAAAAATGCGAATTTCTGCAATATCAGAAGCAAGGAAACGCTTTAAAACAGCATTACCGAAGGAACCAGTACCACCTGAGATTAGTAACGTTTTATTTGTAAACATATTGAGTTCACTCTAATAAATTTAACGGCGAAGAATACTTTTTGGGCTTGCCATGCAAAAAAAAGCAGTAATTGAGTAAAAAATAACACCTCCATATGGATGAATGAAATTTGGGCCACTAACAAATAAATTGATCAAAAACATCACCATAATTATTTTAGATGCAAGCAAAGCCATAACGACATCATTTTCTTCAGCCTGCAACAATTCAACTCGCCGTATCTTTAAAAAAACAAAAATCCATAGAACAACAAACGCAAGTAGGTTTATTACTCCGCCAATAAAAAGAAGATCGAATATACCATTATGAGCCATAGGATAATCAGGAAAGCCTAAAGTTCCAGACCCTCCTACCAAGCCAACCCCAAAAAGCATACCCGTAAGCCCATACATTTCATACAACTTAGATGGCAAATCCCACATTCGACCAATTAAGCCATCAACCAAAGATACATCCGATCTAGCCGCACCCTCTTGAACCCGGAATACATTTTCCACCGTGGCTGAAAGATATGGGTTTTCCGCCTGATATATCAGAACTATAAGTGCTGACGCCAACACGACAAGCTGAAGAACAACGGTAATTTTTTTTCTAAAAGAAGCAAACCAAAAAATTAGAGAACCAAATAGCAGAATATTAACAACAGCCGCCTTTTGAAGGGTGCAAAGCATAGCTGTTACGACAATGATAGAAGCACTCCACATGCATAATTTATTTTTGAATAAAAAATAAATTATAGGGATCGCTAGCCCCCCATATGTCCCGTAAGCTGTTAGTGAACCGGTAAGAGAAGCAAATCTAACAAGCCCGTCTCGTTCGGATGCTTCAGCAAACCAAGAAATAGGCCCCATGAGCATTTGATAATATATCGAAAGTCCTCCAAAAATAATAAATAACGCATATGTAATCAAAACAGCTTTCAAAAACTTCAAGCGATTAAGTACCACCGTAGAAAAAAGTAAAAATGGAATCAAATACAAATACCGCAGCGCTGGAATTGTATAACTTTCATCCGGATACCAAATAAAAGAATAAACTATTGGGAACAAATAAATAACTACATATGACGCTATAACGATCAGCCCGAATTTATCTGAGAGATTTTTCTTGAAGTATAGAAGAAAACCTATCATCGCCAATGCAATGGGAACAAGAGCATAGACTTCTGATATATTTCTCAGCATATGTAGGCAATAGGAGCTTACAACTATAAATATTATAGTTTCACGCTTACCATAACTGATAAATACTGAAGATTGGTGTTTTTGTAATAGCATCATTTGAATATAGCTGAGTTAAAAATATTTTTTTAACAAGCTTCTAGAGCTTATTATTAGTCGTTTAAATGGGCGCATATGCCATACAATTAGTGCAGGATAAAACAATTTCCCCCCTAGCGATGTATATATGTCAGTATATTTTTTAAATGCTTCATGGTTCTCTGAGAGAATAGAATTAAATATAATCCCTAGCAGAAATCGTTTCTTTCCTTTTTGGGATGAGTCAACCACTTTTGGATCATCTCCATATTCAGATTCAACGATATCCAATGTATATAAAAAGTTATCTGCATAACTAAATATTTTCTTTCCGATATTACCTGAATGCTTTCTGTATATAGCAAGAGTGTCTTTTAGTCGTATTGCGTAGCCCTTTTTACAAGTTTTAATAAACATTAACCAGTCACACGCGGCCGATATTCGTGTATCAAAACCCTCCGAAGGTATTGCATTTTTTCTTAGCATAGGAGATGGCCCAGGAATATCAGCACCGTACTTCGCGATAAAATCATAAAAAGTTTTTACAAGATCTTTTCTTCTGTGGCCTACTACATGAGTAATCACTCCATTTTCCATGACATCGCATGGGTGATAACAGATAACTGCACCTTGGTCACTTATAAGAGCCTCCGCTTGGAGCCTAATTTTTTCTCGGTAAAGGATGTCATCACCGCCCATAAAAGCAATGAATTCACCGCTACAATTTGATAATGCAATGTTAGAATTGGCAACAATACCTTGGTTTACACGATTGAGTATTAATTTAATTCTATTGCTGCTAAGCGCTAGGCTTTTAAGTACATCAACAGTTCCATCTGTTGATCCATCATCTGAAATAACTATTTCATAGTTTTCATAATCTTGGTTTATACAGGACATAATTGTTTCTGAAATAACTTCAACTTGGTTATACACAATAACCATGATGCTAACTTTTGGTAATATCATCGATTTATCCTGCTTTTTACTTGTTTAACCAAATAACCCTTTAAACACAAAAAAACATCCAATAGCTCAAATAATTTATCACATTCGCCATCATAAGCTCTGTGAATCCGCATGCACTTAAGCTCATGCCAAGATATTTAGCTATATAAACTGATACTAAATATTGACTCTCAGAAGCCCTCAATCATGAATTTTGGAGTTCCCATAAGAAAATTTAATTTTCAATAAGCTTCCGACACACAATCCTAGAACTATCAAATAGCTTAAATAATTAATAGCGTGCGCCATCGCCACTCCTTCTAACCCTATCTCTTGAGTAAAAAATACTGTAAAGACATAAAATGTTGCTGAAAATATAACTTCCGTAATGATAAATAATTTTGTCATGGCTTTACCAAGCATTACATATGCTAAGAGCCAGCTAGCAATTTTTAATGTGTCGCCCACTATTTGCCATGCAAACAAAACCTCCATTTGTGCAAATTCAGCACTAAACAATACGCGGATAATAAAATCTCTTATAAAATAAATAACAAGTCCGCAGAAGGCGGCGACCGGCAAGATTATTTTATACCCCTGAAGAATCTCTTTTTTTATATCTGCTGCATTTTGCAGCTCGGACAACCTTGGCAGGTAATAAACACCCAGGGTTGTTGTTACCAACATCAAGTATGCAGAGCTCAATCGCCACATAGCCTCCCAGTAGCCAGCAGCGTTCCAACCTAGGGTTTCACCTAAATGATTGCGGATCAGAATATGACTGAGCGATACACAGGCTGCAGATGTGAGCGCCATGGCAGTGTATTTGGCTAAATTTTTGGCTACTTGCTTATCTATTCCCCCTATTAAATAGTTCAACTTGAACCAGCTAGCTTTGTAAATAACTAACAAGGTGACAAAAAATGCGAGTGACTGATAAACCGCCAGCGCAACCAATGCACCGTATAAACCTAGTTTCACAGCCATTATGGTAGTCACGGCTAGTGCAAACAAGCTACCTGCTATATTTGCAATAACGTAGCGATGGATTTCCTTTTTACCATTGAGAATAGCCAGCAACAGTGTGTTGAATACAAACAATACCAAGGTAACAGCAAACCAAATAAATACACTGCCTAGCGTTTCATCTCTTAAAAACCAGCTTGCCAAGAAGCGATTAAAGACAACAACCAATACCGCTGTAATCAGTGAACCTATAAGCGAAATAGTGCCCGCGGTACGCCAAACTGCACGTTGACGCGCTTCATCCTCGTGGTATTCCGCTGTGTACTTGGTAACGCCGGTATTGATAGCACCACTTGCAAAGGTAGTGATCATTTGTACTGCGTTCTGAAACTGCCCTAATGCAGCATAGCCTGACGGCCCAACATAGACTGCCAATATCTTGTTAAGGCCTAATAGGGTTAGCATTTTAATAACTACCGCTATCCCATTAAGCAGGCTGGCTTTAATAAGCGTCATTATCTGGCCGTAGGATTAAAACGATTGCAAACCTGTACAACTTGCTCTGCTTCTTCCAATGTTAATGTTGGCCCCATGGGTAAACTTAATATCTGTTTGTGCATAGTTTCAGTTATCGGAAGGCTCAGGTTTTCCCATATCTCATAAGCCTTTTGCTTGTGCGGGGGAATAGGGTAATGAATTAATGTTTGAATACTATTTTCTGCAAGAAACGCTTGAAGATTGTCACGGTACTCGCTGCGTATTACAAATAAATGCCATGCGTGACTTTCAATGTTACACGCAGGACTATTAACAGCGAGAGGCAATTGAATTGCCGGATTATTGATGCCAGCCAAATACAATTGCGCAATAGAACGACGATGAGCTGTTTCATCATCAAGATATTTTAGCTTTACACTAAGCATCGCTGCCTGAATTTCATCTAAGCGACTGTTTACACCTTGGTATAAATTTTCATACTTTTTGTGCGAGCCATAGTTTCGCAAAGCTCGCAGAGTATTTGCCAACTCATCGTCATTGGTAGTTATGGCACCAGCATCACCCAAAGCGCCAAGATTTTTGCCGGGGTAAAAACTGAATCCCGCCGCATGCCCCCATGCTCCTGCTTTTTTATCTAATAGTTGAGCACCATGTGACTGAGCACAATCCTCCAATACTAATAAATTATTAATCTCAGCAATTTTCATAATTTCATCCATCGGTGAAATTTGTCC
>JAYWHF010000593.1:0-2437 GCA_043777855.1 Gammaproteobacteria bacterium
AGCAATTCGGCCATGTGCCGCTGCCGCCTTACATATCGCATACAGATGAAGCGGAAGACGAGCAGCGCTACCAAACGGTCTTCGCCAAGCATCCCGGCGCAGTGGCCGCGCCGACGGCGGCCTTGCATTTTGATGATCGCCTTTTCGAGCAGTTAGCAGGCAAAGGCATCGATCGCGCTTTCGTTACCCTGCACGTCGGCGCAGGTACATTCCAGCCCGTCAAAACAGACAACATTGCTGACCACACCATGCATTTCGAGCGTTACAGCATCCCATTCGAAACGCTCGCGGCTATCAAACAGTGCAAAGCAAATGGCGGCCGCGTCATTGCAGTGGGCACCACGACTGTCCGCACGTTAGAGAGCTACGCGAAAAATCAACAAACCAGCGGCGACACCAACATCTTCATCACCCCTGGCTTCGATTTCCAAGTTGTCGACATGCTCATCACTAATTTTCATCTCCCTAAAAGCACCCTCATGATGCTGGTCAGCGCCTTCGCCGGTTATGAGCACATCATGGGTTTGTACAAAACGGCCGTGCAGGAGAAATATCGATTTTTTAGCTATGGCGATTCGATGCTGCTTGGGCGAATGTAGGCAAACCTGATTGCATCACCGACTCTTATGTCTGGCGTATGCACGCATCAGGACAATCTCTTTTTACATTCGATCACTAGATGACGAAATTGTCACGCGTTGAGTGACTCCTGCGCGGTGTATTGCGTGCATCATCTCCATTGCTTTAAGTTACTTTTTAGAGGAACAAATCAATGAGTTGTTGCTACGCGTGTTTTGCTCAACGCGCCGCCACTGTGCTGGCGGCCTTATCCATCATGGCTTGCGGTGGCGGTGGCGGTGGTGGAAGCGGAGCAGCGGGTAGTGGCGCTGGCGACACCAACGGCGGATCGACACCACAAGTTGTTGCAACGCCTACGATCACAGCGCAGCCCGCAAGCATGACCGTGACTGAACTACAGCCTGCTTCGTTTAGTGTTGCCGCTAGCGGAGGCGCGCCTCTGACGTACCAGTGGAAGCGCAACGGCGTGCCGATCAACGGCGCAACATCAGCAACGTTTGTCATTGCCTCTGCATTGGTCGCAGATCACAGCGCCCGATACTCAGCCGTGGCGGCCAACAGCGCGGGCTCAGTGACGAGCGCAGAGGCTGTGTTAACGCAAGAATTGCCTATGTTTTTGTTAGCCGGGCAATCCAACATGGAAGGCAATGTCGATGAGACACTATTTACACAACTGCTATCTGAGCTAGCAGCCCCTGCGGGCACAGACCTGCAAGCGCGGTTGGCCGAGCGCATTCGCTACTGGCATCAAGTTTCAAACAACGGTTACGGGAGCTACGGGTACAGCGCCAAAATGGCAAGCTTCGAAGCGAGCGAACTCATTCGACTCAACGCAGCAGGGCTGGTGGGCGCTAACTTAACCATGCCAAGCACCAACGTATTTTGTTCTTGGAACGAATTTACAGTTATTCCGCTGATTGCAACTATTAACGCACCCAAAAAGCGTTGCAGCAACACCGCTGGGCCCGAGTTAGTATTTGGCCAAGCCCTAAGCAAGGCCGGATACTCAACCACATCCCTCATCAAGGTTGCCGTCGGCGGAACCAGTTTGTACTCTGACTGGCGCAGTCCGCTCATGGGCGGCACGCCGAGCACGCGAGAGCTGTATGCAAAACTGCGCGAGCGTATTCAGTCTCTGAATACGTCTCCCGCCAGCGTGAATTCCGCATGCACGAGCCGCAAATGCAAATGGTCAGCGTTTATTTGGTTTCAAGGCGAGGCTGACGCCGATGCTGATGACGCATCACGCGCAGCCTACAAAGAAAACCTCAAGAAGTTCATTGCCAATGTGCGTGCCGATACAGGCTCACCCAATCTACCAGTCGTCATCGTGCAGATCGGGGCTTGGGCACAGTCTCTCAAAGGCAATAAAGGGGTGGTTGTCGCTGATGCGCAAACTGCTGTAGTCAATGAAGATGTCAACACTCGCATCGTCAATACGGCCGACTTAAGTGGCTTTTTCCACTACGACCCTGCAGCTCAATTCATTATCGGAGAGCGCATCTCGCTCGCTGTACAGTCGCTTCTCGCTGCCACGCCCGCTGCGAAGTAGCAGTTTGCAAGGATGGTCTTCATAGCCATCCTTGCAAAACAATTAATTTGTCTAAAAATATTAGTAAGCGTTCGGCAAATAAAAACCTTAGCTCTTATCTCTTGCCACGCTGAAGCTTTTTAGCAATATTTGGCGTTGCGCCGTACAGGCGTTTGTTAAGGGCTTCAGAAAAATAATCTTCTTCTTCTTTTCCTGTGAAGTCAGATGGCCAATTGCTCTTCGTAAACCAGGCATGGCCAGTTTTCTCAAGCTCAAATTCGGGCCAGCTGGCGAACAAGTGATGAAAAAGCTCATGCTGAAACCCTT
>JAYWHF010000594.1:0-6743 GCA_043777855.1 Gammaproteobacteria bacterium
CTCTGCACGTCAAGCTTGGCCGAGCGTTACCTTGCCCAATTCCACTTACTATGCCGGTGGAGACGTTCGCGCAAAATGGCATTTGACTGAAGGTGTTAAAACCTTTCAACATTATTTCGGCCATAAGCCGCGGGGATGTTGGCCCTCGGAAGGCGGCCTGAGCGACGATACGCTAAAGCTACTAAAAGAAGCTGATTTTGAGTGGACCGCAACGGGCGATTCAGTGTTGCGAAATAGCCTGCTGCATATCGACAACAAAATAGTGGCTGACGAACTTGTTGAAAGTAAAACCTGTTTGCATCGACCTTATAATTTTGCTAACAGTAACATCCATTGTTTTTTTCGTGATGACGGCTTGTCAGACTTGATTGGTTTTAAATATGCGACCTGGCACGCCGAAGATGCAGTAGGTGACCTAATCAACCATATGATTGCCATAGCGAATGTTTGTGATGACACTAAAAACTCTGTTATTTCGGTGATCATGGACGGTGAAAATGCGTGGGAATATTTTCCAGAAAATGCGTACTATTTTCTTGATTCATTGTATCGCCGTATCGGTGAACACCCCTTGTTAGAATTATCTACCTACGGTGAATTCATTGATCGTCAAGATCCTGTTCCATTAAATCTATCGCACCTTGTGGCAGGAAGTTGGGTTTATGGTACGTTTTCTACTTGGATAGGTGACAAAGATAAAAATCGCGGTTGGGATATGCTTTGTGAGGCGAAATTAGCAACGGATCTAGCACTGACGACCAAGAAATTTAAATCGGACCAAATAGCTAACATCGAAAAACAGTTGGCGTTGTGTGAGGGATCAGATTGGTTTTGGTGGTTTGGGGACTATAATCCATCGCAAAGTGTTAGCGATTTTGAATATCTATACCGGCAACATTTAAAAAATTTGTATCATCTTATCAGCACCCCAGCACCAGAATATCTTAGCAAGGTAATTAGCGTAGGTGGTGGCTCGCCTGCGACAGGTGGCGTTATGCGTCAAGGTCATGAACTTTAAAAAATAGAATCCTTCATATGCAAAAAAATACGGCAGCTGTTTCGCCTCTTTTTTTAACTCGACGTGCCGGTGTGCTTCTTCATCCAACATCACTGCCAAACCAAAAAACTTTTTCTGATGCGAATCCTATTTCACAACTTCATGGGGCTCTGGGTAAAGATGCCTACTTGTTTGTCGATTTTTTAGCCGCTTCCGGCGTTAGCATTTGGCAAATGCTGCCCACTGGGCCGACGCATTCGGATTTATCACCCTATCAATCGCTATCAGCGCACGCAGGAAACCCCGAGCTCATTAGTATTGACTGGCTGATTGAAAAAAAATGGGCTGTGCCAAAGAGTGATTGGCATACGCCTATCTCTAGTGTCGAAACAAATGGTAAAAGAATTCAGACAATTCGTACGGACTGTGCGGATCAATTTAATGCGTTGCTCGCAAGTGATTTTGGTGCTGATTTATCCAATAAACTTAGCCATTTTTGTAACGAAAATCGTTATTGGCTAGATGATTTTGTGTTGTTTATGGCGTTGCGTAAGCACTTCAATCATTGCCCCTGGAATCAGTGGCCTGAGGCAGTGAGAAAACGCAGCCCTGATATTTTGCAAGAATTCCGTAAGCGTCTTAAAAGTGAAATATCACTCTATATTTTTGAGCAGTTTGCTTACGCTGAGCAGTGGCGTGAATTGCGAAACTACGCCGCTGAAAAGAAAATTGCACTGTTTGGTGATATGCCTATTTTTGTTGCTCATGACAGTGCCGATGTCTGGTCCGCTCAGAATTTTTTTAATCTAGATGCGCAAGGCAATGCACTTACGGTTGCTGGTGTTCCGCCTGATTACTTTTCGGAAACCGGCCAACATTGGGGTAACCCTCATTATAATTGGCAAGCGATCGAAGAGAGTGGTTTTAGTTGGTGGTTGGATCGCTTGCGTTCCCAGTTAAATCAATTTGATTTGATTCGCATTGATCACTTTCGCGGTTTTGAAGCTTTTTGGGAAATTCCAGGCAGTAGTGTAGATGCGCGGCATGGCGCTTGGGTAAAAGCGCCGGGCGAGGCATTTTTAAAAGCCTGTTTTGCGGCTTTCCCTTCGTTGCCATTGGTGGCAGAGAATTTAGGTGTGATTACTCAGGAAGTTGAGGCCTTACGCCACCAATTTAATTTGCCCGGAATGTTGGTATTGCAATTTGCATTTGATGGCAATATGAAAAACCCACACCTCCCACATAATCATTCAAACAGTGACGTAATTTATACTGGCACTCACGATAATGATACTACGCTAGGTTGGTACCAATCGCTCTCAGAACACCAACAACAGATAGTCCAAGATTATTTGTTGTCGAGCACGCAGTCTATGCCTTGGTTGCTGATAGACACCGCGCTGGCTTCGGTGGCACCCATGGCGATTATTCCGCTGCAAGACATTTTGGCGTTGGATAGCGTCCACAGGATGAACATGCCTGGCACAACGGGAAACAACTGGATGTGGCAGTTTAGTTGGCAACAGTTTCCGAAAAATATAACGGGTAATCTGCAAGCACGTCTTGCGCGGTACGATCGGCTAGTGTCGATAACCTAGTATCAATAATCTTGTATCAATCAAGAATTTGGGTCAGCCGCGAATAGTAAATCGGCAGTGAATGGTAAGTCGGCAGTGAATGGCTAAATAGTTGCGCCAGTGTTATTGGTCAGAGGCCTATTTACAGAAATCACGTAAAAAACCCCTAATGATGTAGTCTATTTTGACGAGCTGATTAAGTGCTAGGTAGTTACGGGTTCAAAATTTTCAGGTTTGCTCATCGCTGCATAGGTCATGGTGATGTAGAGATTTAACACATGCGGCGACTGTTCCATAAATAATTCCAGATAGCGATTTGAATTGGGCATTTTGTCTTTTAGGGTTTCAAGGGCAAAGTTTTTTGCCGCGCGATCTAAAACGTCACTAAAAATAATGGGTCTTTTAAAGCGCGCAACTGGATTGTTAGCGCAGAATTGTGTGAAGGCATATAGCGCTTCAATGACCGTGCTTTTATAATAAGCAGGGTGCAATTGATAGGTGAGGTGGTCTATCAAATGCGCGAAACTTTCTTCGCCGGCCGTCATTGAGCGGCGCGTTATTTCACAGTCCAGCACATAGATATCTGAACGGTCTTGGCCAAATATTAACTGTTTGGCTTGACCCAAACTGGTCCAAATTTCTTTGAGAAAATGGTTGTCGAAATGTGTAATCAAGCCACGCGCCAAGCGCCATTCCAGCCAATCAGTTTCGCTGGCATCGGTAGTGACTACGTCGCCCATCATTGAGTATTCATCAACAAAAACTTTTTGCGGCACTATGTGATTAATCCCCTGCGAAAAAACTTTAGTGCGAGAAATTAGTACATTTTTCAATTTTTTATAGATTTTTGCGGGAGACTGTAAGCCAATCCACTCCAGCATAGTCACTTCGTCGGCATCGCCTTTATCCATCGCAAACAGCATTAAGAAATTACGCAGTTGAATAGAGCGCAAGCCATCAAAAAGTTTTGGATCTGTGCGAATCAGCGAGCCGATAGATGAAAGCAGCTCTAAGACTAATGTACGCTCTAGTGGATCTTTAAAGTTCTGATCAATACCCTGAAAGAATTCGGTATTGGAAAACGATTGATCCACTTTAATAACGGTATCATTGTTATCGCCCACACTGATGGAAAAATTCCGCGCGGCTATAACGGTTAAGCTATCGCCTAGATCCACTGGTGAATAATTTAATTTAGCAAAACAATAGCGTGCGAGTGGCCAATTATTTTTACTTTGCGATCTATAGTAAATTTCTTTAACAAACTCTCTGATCGTAACATGGGTGTTGAGCCCATCAACCACGTAGTCCATTGGATGCTTTTCGAGGTAATTTACCGCTTTGCGGAAATTAATGATGTCATTTTCCTCGTTAAAGTTTTCGATAATACTTTTTGCAGTTGGCTCCAACCAAGTGCTGTCAAAATTTTTATCGGATGACGCACTGTCTGTTAGAGAGGTGACCGAGTTGACGTGGAAGTAGGGTATGGTTAGGTGGTTAACACGCGATGCCCTATAAGCAAAATTTGCCGATGCATAGCCTACATATTCATGTTCTGTTCGTAACTGATAATCACGAAACATAGAAAACAATAAATTTACATTGGGAATTTTGCAAAGTTTTTTGTCCACCAAAAACGAAAACACAGCTACTTCAGAGCTAAGCCAGTGTTTATGGATGTATTGAACTTCTTCAGTCACGTATTCGATAAGCATTTGCGCATCAAACATGCGGTAATCTTCTTTTTCACTTTGCAGCCAGCTCAAACACAAATACACTTTGTTGTTAATGTCGTGGGCTTGCGAGGTCGTTAAGCTTTGTAATCGACGACGAGGGCGGCCAGTTAAGCCCAGTGCTTTGTTTTCACCTATGTGGGCGTAGGCTTCCATCAAGCTCGGCGCGGACACAACGGCCATAGGTTTAATGTCTTGCAAGGTTTCTGCAATAATGCCATGTTTGGTTAAAATATTTTTAACGTCTTCAGTTTCCGCAAGCAGAACCAATGCAATTTGCGATTTCACAAATTTCGTTGAGCGCCGACGCATTTTGAGCGGGTCTAAATCTTCCGTGCGCAGCAAGCCTTCGTCCATCATTAGGCCGGTCAAATAGAGGCTTTGTGCCCACACCAGAGGAACATTCTCATTGGGTACGCGGGTTTGTGAACGCGGGTTTTTCTTCTCAGCTTCAATGTTTTCTTTAGGGAGGTAATACAGCTCAGGTAGCAAACCAATACCGTCGACATGCACCATCAAGGCTTCAAGTTTTTTACGATAGTGTTTCGCCGTAGCTTCACTACCATCAAACAAGGCGCTGATATAGAGATAGGTAAAAAATAATGGCCACTCTGATTCAATATTTTCAAAGTTAACCATTTCCGTCTGTTCGTAATAGATGCGCGAACTTTCTTCCAATACGGTTTGATGGCCATCCCATAAAAATCGCTTGCAGCCATAGTTGCCACCTAGCTTTGTTAAAATGGAATCTCGCGTTTGAGTGGCTAGAGTTTCTTTACCCACCGCAAATGCTGGAAAACCAATAATGCTAAGAAGAGCACTATCTACCTCTTTTGAAAGTGATTCCCGTGGGAGCAAAGAGGTTAGCGTCGTGCGTGCTAACGAAATTGCATCAGCAATAACGTGAATGACAGCGCGTTTCGAGGCGTGCTCACCAAATAAATTAAAACCATCCAGCGCTTGCATGGCCGCCTTTGCCATGCCGACTGAGCTTGCGTTAATTTCTGTGCGACCATTGTTGACTTTGTTGCCGCGCTCCCAAATACCATAGTCAGGTAAACGATAGGCGCTGGAGATGTAGTAAACCAGATTTTGAATAAAATCGACTTCATCCGTTGTGCAAATAATGCGTAAACCCGAGGCACTCATTTGCGCTAACATCAACAAATAGAGCGATGTGGCATCGATTTGTAAATGGCCCCATGCGTTGTCTGCTACGACGGGCAGACCAGTTGCCGTGTCGTATTTGGCGTGAAGAGCATCGATATTGTTGAGTGTATGTTTAAAGGTTTCTACTTTATGCGCTTGGCGCATCATTGATTGCAGTAATCCGCGCATGAGCTTGATGGTAGCTTGCTCGAGATGGTCGCTCTTACTCCACTCTCCTTGACGCCGAAATGCTAAGCCCAAGCCCCAAACACAGATGATGGAATAGACATTATCCCGTACCCAAGCATCTGTATAATCACCGTGAATATTGACGCTCGTACTGGCCGGTAATAGCCCCGTAACTGGGTGCTGGCGGTTTAAAATGACTGTCTGAACTTCAGCATATAAGCGCTCTAACAGCTGTGTTTGTTTCATATCGAACCGTAAAGTAGTTTAGTAATAAATTTGCGCGAGTGTAGTCGCCGCCATGGTGCAAGCCTGCTGATGTATTTCTTTAAACTGACATCATAAGAACTTCGCAAATTCAGAATATTTTATTCGACAATATTTACTACCAATCATTTAAGCCCCAAGTGTGCAGCGGTTGTTACGGCTATGTCTGAGCAATAGCGCTTATTCACGTAAAAGATTTTCAGATCTATGAAGTTTTGTCGCTGTTACCTGAGCTGTCAAACTTTTATAGCATTGAAAGCATAAGAAGCCGATATGCTATCACGTGACCTTCTTATGTTCTTGCTTAATCATAAGTTGGCGGCGGCGGTACTCTATAAGCATCTCGCATGCATAGACTATGCCTGCAGGTAGCACCTAAATTGAACCGGATTATTGCGCTAAAGCGTTCACACAACAATCAATGGGGTTGTGTAATAACCCTATTGATTGCTAAAGATACTCAGAATGGGGTATGGGTTTGCGCACCTGCGCGCCCGCGCACCAGAAAGTAGCAGTGTTCGCCAATTTTTAACGATGAGGGTTGTGCCCACTAAGTGTTTGCGTTCAAGACTGAGAGGCATAGATTGATGATCTATGCCTTGTTTTCAGTCTAAAGTGATGCTGTAGTAACACTTTAATTCGAGGGATAATTAAACCTTATGGCGCTGAAGTTAGCTACATGGTCGCGAAACCGTTTTGGATTGAACTTAGCGTTATGGATAAGTTAATTTTAAAAAACACCTAAGCGATATAAGATGCGAAATATTTCGGTGTCATTTCCATGCAAAATCATTAAATATCACTCCTGCCGATGCGTGGGGGATGATCTGGCCA
>JAYWHF010000595.1:0-2428 GCA_043777855.1 Gammaproteobacteria bacterium
CTATTGACGAGGCGGCGCTCAAATTATTTGTTTTAGGCGCTAGATTCAAGGCAGTCGAGTTTTTATTTTCAAATAAAATACGATGCGCTTCTGTATCCAAATTATCGTACTGACCGTTATTGATCGCCCACCATAATAGCCGTACCGCTATCGCTATAAATAGTAAGCCGAGCGGAACAAGAAAATAGAGACTTTCCATCGTGAACTACTCTACTAAATAAGTTAATCGATAAAAATAAACTAGGCCATCAGAAAATCGCGGCTATCTATTGAGGCGCAACGCATTCAATACAACGATCAATGAGCTCATTGTCATGCCTATCGCGGCCGCCCAAGGCGGAACCTGCCCCATTGCCGCTAGCGGCAATGCAATAAGATTATACGTCAGCGAAAAAAACAGATTTTGTTTAATAATAATGCGGGTGCGTTCAGCAAGACGTATAGCTTGCGGCAACAATTGAAGCCGGTCATTCAGTAAAACGGCATCGGCGCGCGTTTGCGCTAAATCAGATGCAGATGCCATAGCCACAGATACATCAGCACCCGCAAGAACTGGCACATCGTTAATTCCATCCCCGATCATTAACACGCAATCACCGCCGAGCTGTGCCAAATTGAGACGTGCTAATTTATCCGCAGGCGTTGCTTCTGCGATATATTCGAGAATGCCGAGTTGCTGTGCAACCTTCGCAACTCTCGCCGTTTGATCGCCGCTCAACAGCTCTACCGCAATACCCATGGCTCGCAGCTCGTCAATAGCGTGGCCCGCCTGCGCACGAAGCTCATCTTCAACGCTTACCCACGCGATTGGCCCATGAACACTGCATAACAATAGCCACAATTGTTGTGCATCGGGCGCGTGTAAATGTGTGCAACAATTATCGGAGGATGCAGCGATAATGCCACGTGAAAATTCTGGCGCACCTAAACGATAGATTACATGTTCAACGCAGCCTTCTACTCCGGCGGTAGGCACTTGCCGAGTTTCGCTCGCGGTCAATAAGGTTTTGTGACTATGGAAAGCGCGCGCTATCGGATGGCTCGAGTCAGCTTCAAGCGCAGCCGCAACCGCCAATACTTGGCCCACATCAAGATTAATGAGTTCCTTAGAAACTTTACACAGATGCACTTCACTAACGCTAAAATCACCTTTCGTTAAGGTTCCTGTTTTGTCAAAAATAACGCGCGATATCTGACTGAGCGTTTCAATCACGTGACCTCGGGCCACCAAAAAACCTTGCCGTCGTAAATTCGCCGTCGCCGCCGACAACGCCGCCGGCATGGCTAACGCTAATGCACAGGGGCAGGTAACCACGAGAACTGAAAGGGTAATCCACAGCGCACGGCTCGCGTCTTTGAACCACCAGAAGGTGAACACACCGATGCAAATCACCAATAATCGCGCGATAAAAAAGCGCGCTATTTTGTCGGCCACAAGAACTTGCTTGGGTTTTTCTTCCGCCGCCTGAGTCGTTAGGCGTTCTATACCTGAGAGCCGTGTTGCGCTGCCGATCGCTGTGACTTTCACGCGCAATGCGCTTTGACTATTTAACGTTCCGGCGATCACTTTATCGTTAAGGGTTTTATGTACAGGCACTGATTCCCCGGTGATCAACGCTTCAACCACGTCGCTCTGACCGGCCACCACCACACCATCACAAGGAAATGTGTCTCCTGCTTTTACTAAAACTACATCACCCAGTGTTAACATTTTCAGTGCAATATACTGTGTTTTTTCTCGCCCACCCTCTTGCGTAATACAGCACGCGGTGAGCGGCATTAATTGCGCGAGATTTCCCAATGCCGAACGATTACGGTGCCGCGCCTGCTGCTCTACATAACGGCCCAGCAACAGAAAAAATGCAAACATGGAAACCGATTCAAAATAGACTTCTCCGCCGCCGTAAACTGTGGCCCAGCCGCTGGCGAGATAGGCCAAACCTATTGCCAGCGCAACTGGTACATCCATGGTTAACTGGCGGCTTTGTACGCTTATCCATGCCGCTCTAAAAAACGGTGCTGATGAAAAAAATACAACCGGCGTTGCCACTAACATACTTAACCAGCGCAACAACTCTAACCAGGAGCCACTCGCGCCCGCGTAAAGCCCAACGGCGACCATTAAAGATTGCATCATGCCAAACCCGGCAACACCTAAACGGAAAAGCGCTATTCTATTTTCTCTTTTATAAATTTCTTGTTGCTGTTCATCTGTTGCTGGGCGAGCGATGTAGCCTATTAACTCTAGAGATTGCATGGCCTCACTTAACGGCAACACATTCGGATTCCAGACTAACGTACAACGATGAGTACTAACATTAAGGTTAACAATTTTTACGGCAGAGTATTTCTTCAAGTGCGTTTCGATCAGCCAACTGCAGGCTGCGCAGGTAATTCCCTCGATCAGTAAATTTGCTTGCAAAAATTC
>JAYWHF010000596.1:0-2422 GCA_043777855.1 Gammaproteobacteria bacterium
ATACGATAGTGACCGCTCACCTTATCCAAGCCGATCCGAAAGAATGGCCAAACCAAAGCACTCGTGAAAGCCGGCCCTAAAAAAATCAAACCCGACAAAGGTCTGGCGGTTAAACTCTGCACCCAGTTACTGGCGAGCTGCTGAACACCGACCAGAACGAATATCCAGCCGGCTTCTTTCCAAACAGAAAAATTACTGACACGCTGATGAGACTGAATGCAAATATAGGCCACAATCACTAACGATAGACCATGCTGTCCTAATGGCACAGCTTCCAATAAATCCTGAAACAAGCCGACTACGCACAGGAACAACAAGCTGATGGTTTCAGGGAAAGCGGACATCCAATAAATCGCCACTAACAACACGAACTCAGGACGCCACCAGCGTATCCCTAAAGGCAAGGGGTACACCGATAAGATCAACGCCACCAAGATGCTGGCGACAATGATGAAATAACGTTTCCATTGCTGTGGAATCATCGGCTTAACCTTCCGTTAAAGTTCAGGAGCAACTGGCGCCGAGCTGGAGGCATTTAGGCTGGAGGCTGAATGCTCAGAGGATGTTTTAGGCGTTAGCCCATGTGTATCAAACACCAACAAAACGTGGCGGCTGCGGTCCAAACGCGCCATGGGTCGCGCAAGAACTCGTGCAAAGGCTTGACCGGAATTACGCACCACCTGCTCAACCTCGGCCACCGGATAGCCTACGGGAAAGCGATCACCCAAGCCCGAGCTCACGAGCAGATCCCCCTCGCGGATATCCGCGTTGATTGAAACGTGGCGTAGGTTTAGGCGATTTAAATCCCCGGTTCCCTCGGCAATCGCGCGCACGCCATTGCGATTGACCTGTACAGGAATGGCGTGGGTGGGGTCCGACAACAGAAGTACACGGCTGGTATCCTCGTTCACTTCAATCACCTGCCCCATCAGACCAAAGGCGTCCAATACCGGCTGCCGCTCGTAAACGCCTTCAGCACTGCCTCGGTTAATAATGACCGTATGGCTGAGCGGGTTGGGCGAAATACCGATCAACTCGGCAACAAGTACCTTGTCTTGCAGCATATCAGTGGCATTTAGCAGCTGTCGTAAACGCACATTTTCCGCCGCTAATGCCGCCATTTGCAGCAATTTACGTTGATGAATCAACAACTCAATTTTGAGGCTCTCATTTTCAGCGCGCAAATCAGCTTGGGAGACCAAGACATCGCTGCCCCACTCACCCAAGCGGCGCGGAATATCAGTTAACTGGTAGAAGGGAATAACGAGGAAATTAAGCGGCTGGCGAATGGGTTTCAACCAAGGAGTATAGAGACCGGCCCAAATCAGAGCGATCATGGCGGCCAGCAGCAACACAGCTCTGAGCGTAAAAGACGAGCCTCGGATGAATAGCAGTTTAATAAGAATATCTCCGCGCGCTCACATTGCCTCTGACAGATCTCATGGTCACACCCAGCCAACTCAACGCGCCGCCCGAATTCGCCCGGCGCTCCTGTTAGTGAATATGAGTGATAAAACTACCAGCGGCCTACCGATGATAAAAGATCAATACGCTGATCGTTCATCTCCATCGCCATGCCGCCACCGCGCGCAACACAGGTCAAAGGATCATCAGCAACGATAAACGCAACCCCAGTTTCACTGGACAAGAGGCGATCTATATCGCGCAAGAGCGCGCCACCCCCAGTCAACACCACACCGTTCTCAGCAATGTCCGACGCCAGCTCTGGTGGAGACTGCTCTAACGCACTTTTCACCGCTTGAACGATACCAGCCAAGGGCTCTTGCAGTGCTTCAAGAATCTCGTCGCTACTCAAGGTAAAACTGCGCGGCACACCCTCAGCAAGGTTGCGCCCACGCACATCAATTTCACGAATTTCACTGCCGGCAAACGCACAGCCAATTTCTTGCTTGATGCGTTCAGCCGTAGCATCACCAATAACGCTGCCATAATTTCGGCGCACGTAGTTAACGATAGACTCGTCAAACCGATCGCCGCCAATGCGAACAGAGTCTGAATAAACCACGCCGTTAAGCGATATCACCGCAATTTCTGTGGTGCCACCACCGATATCCACCACCATGGAGCCATTAGCTTCGGCAACTTTCAGGCCGGCGCCAATTGCTGCCGCCATAGGCTCTTCTATCAAGCGCACCTCGCGCGCGCCGGCGCCTAACGCTGATTCACGGATCGCACGTTTTTCAACTTCTGTGGAAAGGCAGGGCACACTGATCAGAACGCGAGGGCTGGGATTGAACCAGCTATTTTCATGCACTTTGCGAATAAAATGCTGAAGCATTTTTTCCGTTACCTGAAAGTCTGCAATAACACCGTCTTTGAGTGGGCGTATTGCGGTGATATTGCCCGGCGTGCGGCCCAACATGCGCTTCGCCTCAATGCCTACCGCTTCGACGGTTTTACG
>JAYWHF010000597.1:0-2420 GCA_043777855.1 Gammaproteobacteria bacterium
GTGGACTTTGCGATTGCGACAGAGGCTATGGAACTGTTCAGCGATTTAATTATGATGCCGTGCTATCGATGGAATCGCTGTATTGTTGTGCCCAAGAACCACCCGCTGGCGCAAATACAACATCTAACGCTAGAAGACATTGCTAAACACCCCATAGTTACCTACGTATTTGGCTTTACCGGTCGTTCAAAATTGGACGAAGCTTTTATTAATCGTGGCTTGGCGCCCCGCGTGGTGTTCACCGCGGCGGATGCGGATGTTATTAAGACCTATGTTCGTCTAGGCCTCGGCATCGGAATTATTGCGCAAATGGCTTATGACCCTGCTGTCGATACTGATCTAGTGTCTTTGAGTGCGAGTCATCTTTTTGATCCTAGCGTTACTAAAATTGGGTTTCGTCGGGGTACATTCTTGCGCGGATTTATGTTCGATTTTATTGAAAAATTTGCGCCGCACTTAACCAAAGATTTAGTCAATGAGGCGTTCAATCGTCATTCACGCATGGAGTTAGAAGAGCTCTTTAAAGATATCAAAATTCCCACGCTGTAAATCTAATCCAAGCCGACATTAGTCGGCTTTTCTTTCCCTGCTTATCCTCTCGTTGTTAATTCACACATGCTTAGTGGCACCATAGGTTTTCAGAAATTCGATTCTGTGTGTGACGTCTCTCCTTTTGCAAGAATAGTGGTTGGTCTTTGCACTGGGGTTGTTTATGATTGGATTTCAAATACCTCTATGGAACTTTCAATGCACAATCCAATGTTGTGGCCGTTCAGGTGCATTGCTATGTGGTTCCTAGCAATATCGATTCTTGTACTCTGCTCATGTGGTGGTGCCAGTTCTGCTGGCAAAAGTTTCGCGAGCGCTTCTCCCAATCTTTCGTCAATGGCTCGTAGCAGCAGCGTATCGATTTCAAGCAGCACCCCTTCGGTATTTTTAAAGGGTCTAGTCACCTACGATTTTGTTCCACATAAAAGCAATAAGCTTGGTTTAAACTATGCCGCGACTGAATCGCGGCCTGTGCGCGGTGCTGTGATTGAGATACTTAACGAAAATGACATGATTCTCGGAGCAAGTGTTACTGCCGAGGACGGCACTTACTCTTTTACTGTACCGATGAATAGCTCGATTAAAGTGCGAGTAAAGGCTCAGCTAATTCATAACACCGCTCCTAAATGGAATTTTAAAGTAACCGACAATGTTACGGCTAATGCGCTTTACTCCATGGTCGGTACCCTGGCCTCAACTGGAATCTTAGACTCGCGACGTGATTTACATGCGCCATCGGGCTGGGCCGGAGGTGGCTATACGTCTCTTCGGGTAGCCGCTCCTTTTGCCATTCTTGATGCAATATACATTGGTGTTACTGGTTTAAATTTGGCGGGCAATCGGCAGGACTTCAGCCCACTGGAATTGCGTTGGAGTAAAGAAAATAAACAAGCCGAAGGCGACTATACCTTGGGTGAAATTGGCACTACTTTTTTTGATACTAATTCAATTTACATTTTAGGTGACGCTAACCGCGACACTGACGAGTTCGATCGCCATGTTATATTGCACGAATGGGGGCACTATGTAGAGAGTAATTTTTCTCGGTCAGATAGCATAGGCGGCGCTCATGCTGATGGCCAAAAATTAGATATGCGAGTTGCAATGTCTGAAGGATTTGCAAACGCGTTTTCCGCGATCATGTTAAATGACCCTTTCTATGCAGATGCATTTGGTAGTGCGCAAAACACCGGTTTTTTTATAGATATTAGTGAAAAAGTACGATTCGCGAAAGGATATTTTAGTGAAGGTTCAGTTGGGTCCATATTTTACAATTATTACGCAAGCGCAACCGACAAGGCCCCTAGTGATTTCACACCTATATTTTCTGTATTGAGCAATGGCCGATATTCGGCACATCCAGCTATGACCAGCATTTTTTTATTTTATGGGCAACTTAAAGAGCAGCTGGGTAATCAGGCTGTGCTGTTTAAGGAATTAATGACCGAACAAAATATCAATGGAGTAGATGAGTACGGCATCGATGAAACTAACGATGGAGACAATACCGCTAGCGTGCCTATCTATAAAATAGTTAACCCCGATAGTAATCCGACGCTTGTCTGTAGTCTGCGTGACTTTGGTAAATTCAACAAATTAAACAATTCTCAATTTCTAAAACTCACTATAACGCAGTCCAGCTCTTACAAAATAGACGTAAAAAAAGCAACAACAGACGACCTAGTTTCAAAACCAGAATTTATTGTCTATGACAAAGGAGAAAATATTCTTTTCGTTAACAATTCGGCAAGCAATTCGGCAACGGGCAGCCTAGCTCTGCCTATTGGTGTTTATATTATTGAGGTTTATGAGTTGAGCAATCATATGGCAACAAACACCGAATTAAATAATTTTTGTTTTAATGTTCGTGT
>JAYWHF010000598.1:0-2418 GCA_043777855.1 Gammaproteobacteria bacterium
TGATATGCTAGCCGTATGTCATAATTTATTTAGCGCCGAGAATATCGAAAACCAAGCACAATTATTTTTTAATTTATAGTGGTTAATTAGGAACTTTCATGATGACCCGTTCAGAAGAATTATTCGCACTTGCACAAAAACATATTCCCGGTGGCGTTAACTCACCCGTGCGCGCCTTCAAAGCTGTGGGCGGAACACCGATTTTTTTTGAGCGCGCATTGGGCGCCTATGCATGGGATGCCGACGGCAATCGCTATATTGATTATGTACAGTCTTGGGGGCCTATGGTGCTCGGTCACGCACATCCGGAAGTTATCAATGCCGTTATTGAAACAGCAAAATTTGGTTTAAGTTTTGGCGCTCCCACTGAAAGAGAAACCACACTCGCAAACACCTTATGCACACTCATGCCCAACATGGACATGGTTCGGTTTGTAAGCTCTGGTACTGAAGCCACCATGAGCGCCATTCGTTTAGCGCGGGCATACACTAAGCGCGATAACATCATAAAATTTGAAGGCTGTTACCACGGCCATTCAGACTCCTTGCTGATTAAAGCTGGTTCCGGCGCTTTAACCATGGGGGTTCCCAGTTCGCCCGGTGTACCAGCAGTTTTGGCTGATCATACAATCACATTGGATTACAACAACTCGCAACAAGTTCGCGATTATTTTGCAGCACACGGTGATAAGGTCGCGTGCATTATTGTTGAGCCTGTTGTAGGTAACATGAACTGCGTTCCACCGGTAGCAGGCTTTTTAGAGACGCTGCGAGATGTCTGTGATCAACATGGCAGCGTGTTAATTTTTGATGAAGTGATGACGGGCTTCCGTGTCAGCCACACCGGCGCGCAAGGCTATTACAATATCAAAGCAGATATTACAACGCTCGGCAAAGTCATCGGTGGCGGGATGCCAGTCGGCGCTTTTGGCGGTCGTCGCGATATCATGCAAATGATTTCACCTTCTGGCCCAGTGTATCAAGCGGGCACTTTATCTGGAAACCCAGTGGCTATGGCAGCAGGATTAAAAACGCTGGAATTATTAGAACAAAAAGATTTTTATAAAAATATCAGCGCGCGTACCACGCAACTGGTTGAAGGATTACAGCATTTAGCGAATGAAGCTGGCATTCCGTTTACGACCAATCACGTTGGCAGTATGTTTGGATTTTTCTTTACCAGCGAACCCAAGGTTACCCACTTTAAACAAGTCATGGCTTGTGACATTCCACGCTTCAATGCATTCTTTCACGGCATGTTAAAACGCGGCATCTATCTAGCGCCGGCATCTTATGAAGCTGGATTTATGTCAGCGGCGCATACAGATAGCGATATCAAAACTACATTACAAGCGGCAAAAGAAGTTTTTGCCGAACTGAACACTTAATCTCGCCAAACAATTAATCTCGTCACACCATTAATCTCGTTACATAATCAATCTCGCTACATAATTAATCTCGTTACACAATAAAAAATGGGCTGGTTATTCAGCCCATTTTTTATATCGGTGAACTATTTGCGTTAGAAAAAATCCACATCACTCGAAAATATTTCATCGGCGCCCAGCTCATGGGCTCCCGCAACAGTATCGCCTCCACGAATTTTCTGTAATAGCACCTGATGTTCTGCCGTGATTTGCTCAACTAAAAGAACAGCGTCCTTCAGTGATTGCTCAAGAGACAACGGAGGCTCTACAGCTTGACTAGCAAGCAGCGCTAACCGAGCATGCAAACTCTTCAACGATGTACCCAGATGCTCTTCGTGATCAACTAGCTCTTGTTGAATGTCCAAAGCGCGAACCTTGCCTTCGGTTGCCCCCAAAACCCAAGGAACTGTATCTTTAATGCGACCATAGCGTTCAGGATTTTCCAAAGGCATATTTTTAATCAACAAGGACGCCAAATTAAAATTACAAAATGTACGATTACCAAAATCACAAAACCGCCCTTCTTGATGAGTTGCTATAAACATCTCCTTTTCAAGCGGTGAAATTTCAGTGGTGTTATGCGAGAAAAAAATTGGCCCATTGCGTGCAATAAACATTAACGATGTTTGCAAGCCAAACTCTTCCATAGTTTGAAATAAACCCTGAGCGAGTTTTTCAAATGTGTGCATGGTGTAGGTACGCTCAACAAAGCGTAAGGATCGTCCTAAATCGGCACTGCCCGAAAGTGCTTCAAACGCCGCCATATGTGCTGCTGCCGCTTTTTGATCAAGCAGCTTTTTCTCTCGGTACTGCCGAATTGCATTACGAACTTTTGCCTTAAGAATCTCTGTTTCGCAGGGCTTAACAAGATAATCTTCTGCGCCCATCTCAAAGCCGAAGATTTTTTCTTGTAGGCTACTTTTTCCTGACAAAAATATGATTGGTATATCTACCAACACCGCGTTTGATTTTATTTCTCGGCAGATGTCGT
>JAYWHF010000599.1:0-2415 GCA_043777855.1 Gammaproteobacteria bacterium
TAAGCAGCAAAGGTTGACCTTGATGAACACGGGAGGCATCGCGCGGAAATACGGGGAGGCTAACGACTAGCTGAGAGTAATTCGCGACCGTAAATAATGGCTGATCACTGGTTATTTCTCCCTCATTAGCATGGCGAGCCACTAGGATACCTGTTACAGGGCTGGTGATGTTGTAGTTGCGCAAGCTCTCATTGGCCTCCACAGTTGCAAGAGTTTCACCCGCTTTTACCTGTGCGCCTATTCGGGCTTTGACCGAGCGAATAACACCGGGAAAGCGTGCTTTGAGTTGCCTGACTTGATCTGGATCTGCACCCACCTGTCCATAAAACTTCACAAGCTGTTCGATTTTTCCAGCGCCTGCGACAGCAGTCGTCAAACCAGATTGTTTGGCAATAGCTGCACTAAGCATTACGCGGCCTTCATAGGAGGGAAATTTCCAGTGATGTTTCTGACCTTTGTAAGTTGCGGTAACCGAAACATCAAAGGAATGTGGCTCTTCAACTTCGCCTTGGCTACGCAAAAAATCCTCTCGTACGGCAAAGCGGAACTTATCGACCTTGCCACCAAGGCGAGTCAACTCAACACTGAGTGCCCAGTCTTTCGGTGAAATAGGTTTGCCATCTAGGCTTGCCCAAACGCGATACTCGGGCGGTACCCCTTTCTCAAAAATCGCAAGCTCCACAGTGAATTTACCATCGGTTAATAAGCGGCCGTTGTGTGGGCCTTTCACAGGTTCAGCGCTTTCTTCTTCATCATGTTTGCCTTCTTCATGGCCATGTTCGTCAGCGGCATAAACGTGACCACTCAATACAACAAGTAACACCATAAACAGGCTTTTCAGTAAATTTTTCATAGTTGAAATTTTCAAATTGTTTATTCTCATGGTAGTGGCTTCACTTCAGAATGAGGAACGGGCGTCGTAACAGCGCTCAAAGGAACTGCAGTCAGACGTTCTAAATCAGTGCTTAAAGCATGAGCGCGAGCGGCCGCATCGATAAGCGATAACTGCGTGGTCAATAATTCGCGCTGGGCAAGGTTTAGCTCTAAATAACTGTATCGGCCTTGTTGAAAGGCTTCGGCTGTGGCGCGCATGGCTTGCGTGAGTGGCGGTAATACCAATGTGCGTAAGGCATTCACCTCGGCCACTGACTGTTGGTAAGCTTCATACAAACTTAGCAATTGCGCCTCTAGTTGAATGCGCGTGCTATCACGCTGTTGCTCAGCACTGGCTTGATTTGCGTTTGCCGTGGCAATAGCCCCTGAAGCCCGCCCGCTGGAACCCAACGGCATGCTCATGCCAATAACGAGAGCTGAATCATCAGTCGCTTGTAAGCGACGAACACCAGCATTCCATTCCAGATTGGGTTTGCGCTCAGCTTGCGTATGATGCAACTCAGCCGCGCGTAGATGAACCTCGCTGCCCAGTAAAATCAGATCAGGATTGTTTTCCAGGCGCGTTAGTAAATCGGGCAAAGGTGCAGACGCCGGTATCACAAATAAATCTGCTGTTACCTGCGTAAAGTCTGGTGTGGTATCGGCCCAGAAAACACTGAGCCTTACCTGTTCACTCTTAAGCAATTGCTCAGCTTTTTGCACATCAATTGCGGCTCTCGCAACGGCGGCTTTTGCGCGCAACAATTCAGCTTCGGGTGTTCGTCCGGCCAACACCTGCTTGTGGAGGGTAATTACGGTTTGCTGCGCTAAATCTCGCGTTTGTTGCAACAACACCAGTTGTTCCTGAGCTGCTGCCACATCAATAAACTGACGCGTTACTTGCGCCAGCACATCCAGCGTTTGTACTCGCCGGGTGGATTCAAGCTGTTGTTGGCGGGCGGTAATTAACCCCAAGCGAGCGTCACGCTGCCCGCCCAGTTCGATCACCGATGATAACGAGAGCGTTAGCTCACCGGAATCCATCCCTGAAAACTCCTTAGTACCGGCGATATTTTCAAGCTGGGCTGAGGCACGAACTTGCGGTTTTAATCCAGCAGTTTGTTGTTCACCTTGTAGTGATTTAACGCGAAACTCATAGCCCGCAAGCTGCGGGTTATATTGCAAAGTTGCCTTAATGGCATCATGTAATGTGAGTGGATCCGCATTTGCACGCACGGCAAAAGTACAGAATGTAATAACACTCAATGTCATCACTTTATAAATAGTGTTCATGAAATACTCCAGCTAAAACCGCCATCTTCCTTGGAAGAAGATGGACACATTATCCATTCAAAAATGGATGGCTTTAAAAATCAGGCTGGAAGAACAGGCGGTGCGCGCAAAGGTGGGCGCAAGCCAATGATACGACGGGAATAATGGCGAGAATAATGCGAGAAAAAAACGTGCTGATGTGTACTCAATGCCAATAAGAACAGTACAGCAGTGAGTAAAAAGGGCACATCAATTTTAACAATTTTGGCA
>JAYWHF010000600.1:0-18673 GCA_043777855.1 Gammaproteobacteria bacterium
TTGGGTTGGCTTTTTTTGGTGGTAAAACCATGGCAAGTCACTAATTTTAAATGAGTTTCTATTCTACAGGGATTTTTTAACTGCTGTTTTTAGGTTTAAGATACCCATTCTGAATACTGGAAAAGTTCATTGACCTCAGGGTTGTGTTGTTCTCAATTTCATTGACGATTTAAAGAAGTGTGAGACGCAGTAAATGAACTTGTCGGTTGTCGGCGTACAGCACGCGAAACTGGAAGTTGTCGATTGCTGCTACTTCATTGCGCTTAGGAATGTGTCCAAATTCTTGCATAAGAATACCGCCAATAGTATCGAAATCCTCCTCGCTGAGTTCTGCTGAAAAATATTCGTTAAATTCTTCAATAGGCGTCAACGCCTTAATAATATAATCAGAGTCGCTTACGCGCTTGATAAAGTTATCACTTTCATCATCGTCAGTTTCATCTTCTATATTGCCGACGATTTCCTCCAAGATATCTTCAATAGTTAACAAGCCTGAAATACCGCCATACTCGTCCATAACTAGTGCCATATGGTAGCGATTTTCGCGAAATTCGCGCAATAATATGTTAACTCGCTTGCTCTCTGGCACTACATTGGCGGGGCGCAGAATTGTTTCAAGGCTAAAATTTTCAGTGCCGTTTAATGCAAGTGGCAATAAATCTTTGGCGAGCAAAATACCCTTAATGTCGTCACTGCTCTCACCAATGACAGGGAAGCGCGAGTGCCCTGATTCAATGACCAAGGGCAGAAACTCTTGTGGTGTATCGTTCATCCGAATGGCAATAATTTGAGAGCGCGGAATCATTATCTCGCGCGCTTGCAACGAAGACACATCAAGCGCGCCTTCGATGATGCTCAGCGCTTCTTGATCGAGTAAGTGATTGTTTGCAGCGTCTTTAATAATTTCCAATAATTCGTCGCGGGATTTTGGTTCTGTGCTAAACGTATGCAGAAGTTTTTCTAGCCATGATTTTTCGTGCCTTTCTGTCTGTGTGCTACTTGAGTGATCTTCGGACATTTTCCTATTACTCGTTATGTTATTCGGTAGTGGTTGCAACGGATTTGCTGTCAAGCTGACCAATTTCTGTGTAAGGCGCTGGAAAATTTAGTTGTGTTATTAAGTATGTTTCCAGCGCTTCCATAACATTCGCTTCATCATCTTCCGTGTGATCGTAACCAAGTAAGTGCAAGGTGCCGTGTATCAGCATGTGGGCCCAATGTGCATCAAGATCTTTTTTTTGCTCAGCGGCTTCGCGAGCAACTATTGGTGCGCAGATAACTAGGTCTCCGAGCAGAGGCACGCCTACCTCTTCATGAATATCGGCAGGGAAAGCAAGCACGTTGGTAGGTTTGTCTTTCGCGCGATATTGAAAATTTAATTCTTGGCTCTCCGCTTCATCAACGATGTAAACACTAACCTCAGCGTTTACGAGTTCATCGCTGTGCAATGCGGCGCTGATCCACCGTTCAATATTATCGAGGCTGGGAATTTGTTTGCTAGTACTATTGATTTCGACATCAATCTGATAAGACATTGTCGTGTCTCTGTTGAGGGTGAGATTTTTCGAATTTTTCGTAGGCTTCTACTATGCGCATTACCAGCGGATGTCGAACAATGTCTTTGGAATTAAAGTGGGTAAAGCTAATGCCCTGAACATTATCCAAGACTTTTATCGCGTGGCGCAAACCTGATGCTTGACCGCGCGGCAAGTCAATTTGTGTTGGGTCGCCGGTGATAACGGCGGTGCTACCGAAGCCAAGCCGCGTCAAAAACATTTTCATTTGTTCCTGCGTTGTGTTCTGGCTTTCATCCAGAATAACAAAAGAATTGTTTAGCGTGCGCCCCCGCATAAACGCTAGGGGGGCAATTTCGATGATGCCGCGTTCTAATAATTTACCCACAGTTTCAAAGCCAAGCATTTCGAAGAGCGCGTCGTACAGCGGGCGTAAATAAGGATCAACTTTCTGAGCCAAGTCACCGGGCAGAAAACCAAGTTTTTCGCCGGCTTCTACGGCCGGGCGCACGAGTAGAATCCGTTCAACCTGATCTTTTAGTAGGGCTTCAACAGCGCAAGCAACGGCTAGATAGGTTTTACCGGTACCGGCCGGCCCAATACCAAAGTTAATGTCGTGAGTTTGAACCGACTTCACATAACTTAACTGATTGAGTCCGCGGGGTTTGATGGTACATTTTTTAGTACGAATCAGTGTGGCGCCTGAGCTGGAAGATTCGTCCAGCGCTTCTATATCCGCTAGCGGCGGTCGAGTTTTTAAATTCTCCATAAGCGCTTCAATACCTGAGGCTTGCAGTGCGAGATGAACTTCGTCTGGTGTTAATTCTATTAATTGGGTCTCTCGATATAGCTGGCGCAATAGCTCGGCCGCCGTATCAGTTGCTTGGGGCGAGCCCATGAGTGAAAATTCGTTGCCACGATTGCGTATTTCAATGCCAAGCCGTTGCTCGATCTGACGAATGTGCTGTTCAAGGCGCCCACGCAGGTTGGCAAGACGGTGACTATCATTAGGTTCTAACACTAACTGCTGTGTAACGGGTTTAGTGATGCTGTGAGAGTGGTTGTTCAAAGTGCTAAATGAGCTCGTATAGCTGAGTAAGCTGAAAGCCTAAACTATATAGGCTTCAGGATAAAGTCTTAGTCGTGCGATCTTTGCGAATAGCAGAAATTGTGGCGTCTGGATCACCTGTTTCTAGTGTGACTTATCCAGTCGGCGTCCAGTTCAGAGCCCATAGGCGTTCCTCGCAACGAGTTGGTGAGTGCTTCGTCGATTCTGATGTCGACAAACTTGCCGATTAACTCGACATTGTCACCGCGGAAATTAACCACGCGGTTATTTTCGGTGCGGCCCGAAAGCTGACCCGGGTCTTTCTTGGAGTATCCCGTTACTAGTATCCGCTCAATATTACCCACCATACGCCGGCTAATTGCCATTGCTTGCTGAATGAGGCGGTCTTGTAAGATCTTTAGGCGTAGTTTTTTAGTTTCTTCAGGCGTGTTATCGGATAGGTCAGCCGCTGGTGTCCCAGGGCGAGGGCTATAAATGAAGCTATAAGATGTGTCGAAGTCCATATCGTGGATTAGTTTCATCGTGGCCTCAAAGTCGGCTTCAGTTTCTCCCGGAAAGCCAATGATGAAGTCAGATGAGAAGCTAATGTTGGGGCGATTCTTTTTAATGCGGCGCAGTTTGGACTTGTATTCGAGTGCTGTGTGGCCACGTTTCATCGCCATTAAAATCCGATCTGAACCACTTTGTACCGGTAAATGAAGGTGGCTGACGAGTTCAGGTACCTCGTTGTACACGTCGATTAATGCATCGCTAAACTCTACGGGGTGCGAAGTCGTAAACCGAATACGGTCAATGCCATCGATCGTCGCCACATAGGTTATTAGCTCGGCTAAATCGACAACCGAACCATTAGCACTGGCGCCCCGGTAGGAGTTGACATTTTGTCCCAGTAAATTTACCTCACGCACGCCTTGTTTTGCTAGGTGTGCCACTTCAGCCAACACGTCCGCCAGTGGTCGGCTGACCTCTTCGCCGCGAGTGTAAGGCACGACACAGAAGGTGCAATATTTTGAGCAGCCTTCAATAATTGACACAAATGCACTAACGCCATCGGCGTCGGGTTGCGGCAAGTGATCAAACTTTTCAATTTCTGGAAAACTGATATCCATCACTACCGCCCCATTGTGGCGCTCGGCTTCCATCATTTCGGGTAGGCGATGTAAGGTCTGCGGGCCAAAAATTAGGTCTACGTAGGGTGCGCGTTTAGCGATGGCTGCACCCTCTTGGCTGGCAACGCAGCCGCCAACACCAATAATGAGGCTAGGTTTTTTCTTTTTCAGTTGTTTCCAGCGGCCCAGCTCGTGAAACAGGCGCTCTTGAGCCTTTTCACGTATGGAGCACGTATTTATGAGTATTACATCAGCGTCCTCTGGGTTCTCGGTAGTCACCATATTGTGTGATTCACCGAGCAAATCTCGCATCCGAGAAGAGTCATACTCGTTCATCTGGCATCCATGGGTCTTGATGTAAAGCTTTTTGCTCGGCGTGTCGATTGCAAGCGTTGTGAGAGTTTGCTTTGGGGGTGTTTCAATGGCGGACATGAAGACAAATACCTGATTAAAAATCATTCAAAAACTGGTGCTCATTATAGCGGCGCGGCGTTGTTAACATCTAGCATATTTTCCACGACGGCGGCGTTGTAAAAGCCTTCAATGGCGCTAATCACCCCGTTTTTTACTGTTGCCCAAAGCGCAATCCGAACATCACCGATAGGCTCGTAGTACGTTTGATAATCCAGCGCGGCAAACGCTGAATCGCCCTCAACAATCATGTGACGCAGGACAATGTCTTTTTGGATGCTTGCCATGCCGAAAAAGAATGCCAATGTATCTTCAGGATTATCGAAGGTCATATTAGGCCCTACGTAGATAAACCCTTCTTTGGCGAGATAGCTTAGGGCTTTGTCAAAGTCTTCTGCGCGCAGTGCTTCGATTAGCTGACTAAAAATTTCTTTGGTTTGCATACGTAGGCTCTGGTGTTTGATGATTCTGACGAATTTAAAGGACCCTTTTCTGGGTCAGGTCTAGGTTTAATCCTAACGGATGGCAGGTTACCGCTAATGCCAGCTGCTCACAACATTCAATTTCTGGTATTCTGCACGCCGTTTTTAGATCCATTTATCCAAGCACTTTTCCCTCAGTATTTAAGCATTCAAGAGACATTCAAGGTTATGGCAGTAAAACCCGTCTATCGCGTTATCTTTCTTAATCAAGGCCAAGTTTACGAACTCTTCGCCTGTGCAATCTATCAAAGTGAAATGTATGGCTTTATTGAGATAGAAGAGTTTGTGTTTGGCGAACGTAGCCAAGTGCTTATTGATCCCGCCGAAGAAAAATTAAAAGCTGAGTTTGCCGGGGTAAAGCGCTCTTATATTCCGATGCACTCCATTGTTCGTATCGATGAAGTGGAGAAAGAAGGCCCTGCTAAAATTAGTGAAGTGAAAGGCGGCAGCGATAAGATTGCCCAATTCCCTTATGGTGGGTTTGTGCCTAACCCCAATTTAGGTGAGTAAATTACCTGTGACGAATCAAAGCGGCTCTGGCCGCTTTTTTTTATGATGGGAGTACAACAGAAGGGCACGTCATATGATTCGATCACTGATTCTTGCCATAGATCAAGGTGGCCAAAGCTCGCGGGTTGCGGTCTATAACAATCGCGGCGAGCGGCTGTGTTGTGTTTCAGCAATATGCGCCACTCAACACTTTCGGGTGGAACATTACGAGCAGGAATTCATTGAGCAAAAAAGCGAAGAAATACTCAGGGGTATTCGCCATTGCTTGGAAAAAATACAGGCGGATTTGGGCGATCTAGTGAGCGAGATCGGCGCCGCCGGTTTTGCTGGACAGGGTTCGTCTTTGATGTGTTGGGATAGTCGTACGGGGCGGGCGTTAACCCCCGTATTAAGCTGGCAAGATATTCGCGGTGAAAAAATACTACAGAGCCTATCGCTCACCGAAGTGCAAGTAAAAGCGATTACTGGATTGCGACTCTCGCCACATTTTGGCGCCAGTAAAATGCGCTGGTGCCTAGACAATATTCCCGCGGTCGAAAAAGCGCTAACAGACAATAGGCTTAGCATTGGCCCCATTGTCAGTTATATTTTTTGGCATTTGCTGCAGCAGAAAAATGTTGTTGATCCAGGGCATGCTCAGCGTACTCTGCTATGGGATCTGCAAAAAAATGATTGGAATGCGAGCCTGCTTCAAACATTTAAAGTCCCTATTAATACCCTGCCTGATTGTTTGTTTCATAACGGCGATTTCGGCGATCTAATTCTCGGCGCGTGTAGAGTTCCATTTACGGCTAGCGCTCGCGATCAAGGCGCATCATTATTTGCGCAGGGCCTACCGGATAAAAATACGTGTTATATAAACTTAGGCACGGGAGCGTTCATTCAACGCGTGAGTGAAAACTTAAAGGCGCCCGAGGGTTTATTAGTCAGCCCGTTATGGCTATCAAAAATTCCCGAACAGAAAAAACTATTTTGTTGGGAGGCAAGCGTGAACGGCGCTGCTTCCGCCATTCCATTTATGCAACAACAAACGGGGTTAGCAGTTACACCTCATGATATAGCACAAGCGTTGCGCATTAATACAAGCGACAATCTCTATTTTCTAAATGCGATTGGTGGTTTAAGTGCGCCTTACTGGCGAACGAATGTGCAATCGCATTTTTGCGAAAATTTGGCGCCGCTTGAAAAAATATTAGCGTGGCTTGAAAGTTTTATTTTTCAAATTATTGTCAATATGCAGCGTTTGAATGAATGTGAGCAGCCTTCTGGATACTTGAATAAAATTGTGATCAGTGGCGGCTTGAGTAACGCTGATGGCATCTGTCAAAAAATTGCAGACTTGGCGCAAATACCGGTTTATCGCCGTGAAAATACGGATGCGTCCTTGCAAGGTATCGCTTACCTAGCGGGTGGAATGCCTGAAGCGTGGCAGCCCCCGCAACCAGTAGATACCTTTATGCCACAGCAAAACGTTCACTTACTGTTGCGTTTTGAAACGTGGCAGACAAAGATGCATGAATGGCTGCAATGACTTTTTGTGGCGAGAACTTTGACCTATACTCCTATTGCTCTCTTCGTAGATCTCTCTTCGTAGATCTCTCATCATAGGTCTCCCCTTATAGGTGTGCTGAATGAAATACGACGTGGTTGTAATAGGGGCAGGTATTCAAGGTGCCGGGGTTGCGCAGGCGGCTGTTGCGGCAGGCTACTCAGTACTTATGCTCGAGGAAAGAGCAGTAGCGGCAGGAACCTCTAGCAAGTCATCTAAATTAATTCATGGTGGTTTGCGCTATTTGGAGAGCGGTCAGTTTGGTTTGGTATGGGAAAGTTTGCATGAGCGTGCCTTACTATTGAAACTTGCACCTGAGCTCGTAAAGTTACAGCAGTTACATATTCCTATTTATAAAGATTCAAAGCGAAGCCCGCTCACCATTCGGGCAGGTTTGAGCCTCTATGCTCTCTTGGCAGGGCTGAATAAAAACGCGCTGTTTCGTAGCCTTCCGAAAATGCTCTGGGGTGATCTTGATGAGCTAAAACAAGAAAACTTGCGAGCTGTGTTTCGGTATTGTGAGGCTCAGACTGATGATGCCGCATTGACGCGTGCAGTGCTCCATTCGGCGCAGACACTTGGCGCAGAGTTGAAAATACCCGCACGTTTTATCGGCGCACGGCGAGACACTTGTTGCTGTAAAGTAACTTATGAAGCGTTGGGGCGACAAGAAATAGTCAGTTGTCGCGTCTTGGTAAATTGCGCAGGCCCTTGGGGCAGAAACGTTTTGGCGCGAGTGCTTCCAGCAATGGCACTGCCAGACGTTGATTTGGTTCAAGGCAGTCATTTGTTGTTACCACCCTTGTTAAAACACTATTTTTACCTTGAGGCCCCTCAAGATAAGCGAGCTGTTTTCGCGCTACCGTGGCAAGGCAAATTGTTAGTGGGTACAACAGAGCGGCTGCATACTGATGCACCGGAAACAGCGGCTTGTACGGAGGCCGAGCAGGAATATTTACTGACGACACTGTTGCACTACTTTCCTCATCTGCATATTGCTAAGAGCCACATTGAGAGTTTTGCGGGCTTGCGTGTACTCCCGCGCAGTAACAAAAATGCCTTTGCACGCCCACGAGAAGTTTTATTTGCGGTAGATAACGCCGCTCAGCCTAGAGTGTTATCCGTCATGGGAGGAAAGCTCACCACCTATCGGGCAACGGCACAAATGGTTTTGTCCCGCCTACAATCAAGTTTGCCGAAAAAATATGGGCGGGCTAATACAGAGCGGCTGCAGTTGAATCCGGTGGATAAAATTATATGTTAATCGCTATGCCGCAAAAAATTCCGTTTAAAATGATTTGTGCTTCCTGATTCTATCGTTAAAATAACCCAGCGTTTTTCTCCCTTACATACTCATGGCGGCTACCCGCTCAGGATTTTCTGTGAACTTTACTGGCGCTCATATTCTCTCTATCAAACAATTTGAACGTTCTGATATTCAGCGCGTTTTTGATGTGGCTGATGCCATGGAGCCTTACGCCTTGCGTCGCAAAATGACACGCGTGTTGGAGGGTGCAATCTTAGGCAATATGTTCTTTGAGCCAAGCACACGTACTCGCGTTAGTTTTGGCGCGGCCTTTAATTTACTGGGCGGAAATGTGCGTGAAACGACTGGGTTTGAAAGCTCATCGATTACTAAAGGTGAATCGCTGCAGGATACCGCGCGAGTACTATCTGGCTATAGCGACGTGATTTGTATGCGTCATCCACAATCTGGATCAGTGGCCGAGTTTGCCGAGGCAAGCCGCGTTCCTGTCATCAGCGGTGGTGACGGCGCTAATGAACACCCAAGTCAAGCTTTGTTAGATTTATACACGATTCGTAAAGAGCTCTCGTCAAATGGCCGTGGCATTGATGGTTTGCGCATAGCCATGATCGGCGATTTAAAGCATGGCCGCACAGTACATTCACTGTGCAAATTGTTGTGTGTTTACAGCGCGGTGCAAATCGTTTTAGTGTCACCAAAAGAATTGTCTATGCCAGAGGAAATTGTTGAAGCGCTGCGCAATGTGGGGCACAAGGTTACCATTACCGATGATTTACCTACCAGTATTTCACACATCGATATTGCCTATTCAACACGTATTCAAGAGGAGCGCTTTAAGAGCAAAGATGAAGCCGATATTTATCGCGGCCGCTTTCGTTTAAATCAAGCAATTTATACCCAGTACTGTGAACCCAATACCGTTATCATGCATCCATTGCCTCGTGATTCGCGAGCTGACGCTAACGAATTAGATAATGATTTAAATCAAAATCCTAATCTTGCAATTTTTCGTCAAACGGATAATGGTGTGTTAGTCCGTATGGCTCTATTTGCACTGGTATTAGATGTGGCAAATGAGGTGGCTAAACATTCGCGCGAAGTGAGTTGGTATAATTCTCTGCGACAGCAGTAACGCTATACCTTCCGATACGCGAGCAGCAACTCCGAAAAGCCGTCATTGCGGTTTTTTTTTGCCTGCTTTTCAATGAAGTAGGCTTTCTTAGTGTAAATGTTTTTTTGCATTTATCATGTCGCGCTAATAAAGTGTGCTTGCTGTTAAAAAATAATTACTGTAGCTAAAAATCAAAAATCCTTGGGTGGAAATTCGTATGATCGATTATAAAAAACTAGCGGTTCATTTATATCCGCTGGAAAATATAGCAACTTCTTTAAAAGCAACTTCTTTAAAAGTAACTTCTTTAAAAGTAACCTTATTAAAAGTAATTTCAGTGTCGTTGATTTCGGTGCCGTTGATTTCAGTGTCAGCAATTGCAGATATTGCAACGCAGCCCAAAGACTTGGAAGAGGTTGTAGTGACTGCGTCGAAAAGAGCGCAATTAATAAATGACTTTTCCGGTTCAATCAGTGTAGTGAAAATGGAATCGTTAAACCCCGCCGCGACGCTGAGTGATGTTGCGAACCAGGTTCCCGGCTTTTCATTGCTATCGTCTGGGCCGCGAAACCCTGCAGCATTGGTAATGCGTGGTTTACGTATGGATGCTGTTGATGGTTATGAAAATGGCAACGATGGCGGTACTGTAGCAAGTTACGTTGATAATATTCCGTTGCAAGGTTTTTTTGTGCCACCTGCATTTAGTTTGAAAGACTTGCAACAAATAGAAATCTTACGTGGCCCACAAGGTACTCTTTATGGCAATGCTTCTCTGGGTGGTTTGATTCGTTACATAACGGCTAAACCTGATCTCGCTAGAAATTCTGTCAATATGAATGCAATGCTCTCACAAACAGCGGAAGCGAGTGGCCTTAATGGTAATGCTGATCTTGTTGTAAATGCTCCCTTGATTGACAATACGCTCGGCATACGTTTTTTGTTAGGCAAAGAAAAAAATCAAGGTTTTATTGATAACCCCTATTTACTCGACGGTGCGCAAGAAAATATTAATGGCGATAAGACAAGGCAAGTGCGCCTAAGTACTCTTTGGAAGCCTGATGCTCAGTTCTCTTTGAGTGGAAGTTTTCACTATCAAAAAATAACGGCGGATGATCGTCAGGCTTCCAATAAATCATACTCAGGTGATGATTTTACGGCGTCCAGTAAATATTTACAGCCCATGAGTGGCGACTTAGTTTTAGCAGCAATAGATGCAGTATATCAATTTGATTTTGCGACCTTAACGGCGAGTATTAATCAATACGATTACAAAACCAAAACACGTTCAGATCAAACGGATTATCTGCTAACGTTAGATAACACTAACGGTTGGGGTTACTATACCAGTTTTGATCAGTTTTCTGCCTATACAGAAAGCGATATAAAAGTGAAAAAAAATAGCGCTGAGTTACGATTGGTATCTCCAGACGATGACGCATTCCGTTGGCTAGTCGGCGCACTTTTTAGCGATGATACTTTGGATTTCGTCGTGGCGGATACAGTGCCCGGCTTTGGAATTTTTGCTGCTGAAAATCGTCCTCATGATCTCGACTACTATGCGACGCAGAACGAAACTCTGCATGAACAAGCAATTTACGCTGAGGCTATTTATGATCTGAAACCTGAGTGGGAAGTTTCTTTGGGCGCGAGAGGTTTTCGTTACAAAGATGATGCCGATACCTGTTCACTGCTTTTTCCGACGAGCAAGCCCTACACGGGAGATAATTATCCCGTCGATTGTCTAATGGGCAATGATAGCTATTCCAATAGTTTGGGGAAATTCACGACTAAATATAAATTCAACTCTGGTCAAACAATTTATGTCAATATTGCTGAGGGTTTTCGCCGTGGAGGCGCAAATTTTTTACCTATCGACATCGATCACAATCGCCGCTATGAACCGGACACCGCTGTAAACTATGAATTGGGGTCACACAGCAAACTGTTTCAAGACTCTCTCTCGCTCAGTGCGGCGCTCTTCTATACGGATTGGAAAAAGGTTCAAGTAAAAAGTGTGGTGGAAGGCTATGGTGCTTGGCTGAATACGGGAAGCGCGCGTTCACAGGGAGTTGAGTTGGAGTTGGAAAAAGAAATAAATAAAAAGTGGTCAACACGCTTAAGCTATTCCTTTGCAGATGCCGCGTTAACGGAAAGTGTTGCGAATATTAATGGTGAAGGTGCAAATGCCTACGATGGCGACACCTTGCCTGGCTCGCCGAGCAATCAATGGAGCCTAGGCATTGATTATGCCGGCTCGATCTCTACTGCATTATTAAGCGCCAATCTAAATTATTCTTATGTCAGCGACTCTTACACAGAACTCAATTCCGAATTTGCGGACTACACTCGCTTGCGCGGTTACGGTATTTGTAATGCCAGTACGCGTGTAATGCTGCGTAATTGGCAAGTGGGTATTTTCGTGAATAATCTCACCAACACTCGTGGCATTACGGGTAGGCGTGCAGCGCCGCTATTTGGTGAGGCGGGGCAGTTCGAATACCTAACTCGGCCACGCACACTCGGGCTTTTCTTAAGTTATCAACTATAATTTTTCGGCAGCCGTTTAGGAAAAAGATAGCTCGAGTGGTTAGTGTTTTATTCATTTGCTAGCGCGAATTTCTAGTAAGAACTTAACACTTCCGACAGGGTAACAATCATGGCAGCAAGAAAGACAAGTGAAAAAAAATTGGCCGTAAAGAAAAATAGCGGAAAAAAAATAGTCACTAAAAGAAAGTTAGGTGAGGATGATTTGATTATTGAAGTGCCTAAAGGTGGTCAAGTCATTCGTAGCTTTAATTTAACGCCATCTCTACCCATCGATGGTCAGGCCGCAAATTGGTTATTGGTTGACTCTGATGAGCAGAAGCCTAAAGATATTTCTACGATCCTTGTCAGCTTCAGCGTCGAATCCTCCGAAATCGAGCAAGAATTTGAACGCGCCATTTTAATCGTCAATCTGCAGCAAAATCCTAATGAGAATGGCATCTGGCGTTTCGCGTTAAATGGTGTTGCAAGTGCTCCGCAATACAGCGATGTTAATCATGATATAGGCGTAGAAATTATTAATCAGGGGTTAACGTTAGTCGCTCATGTTCAAGTGATTGGCGATACTCAGGAGCTAATTTTGTTTGGTTACGTGGCATCCTTTACCGATGCGCAATCGGGTCAGGTCACTATATATGAGTCAAAAGATCCAGGAATTCAGCCTGGTCGTCCTTAATTGTTATTTGTTAATTGGAGAGTGCATCTGTTGTGCTCTCCATATTCTTTTATTAGGTCTATAAATTGAATGTCGCTGCATAAAATATCGAACCAGGAAAAGCTAAACCAGACTTTATTCATTCCATTTTTTAGGGCGGTGCTGATGTTTAAAATAGCCGATGCATTATTCTTAGCCAAGGTATGTACAAGTGCGGCGGTGTAAATGGTCTCGATGTTTTGAGGGTCATTTTTTTCAATATTTTTTAGTGTTGTTAGGGCTTCTGAGAATTGATGTAGGTGAGCAAGGGCTTGGGCTTTGTTCCGTTGCGTTATGTTATTTTTGTCATCGATTTCCATTAGATCCAGAGTTTTTTGATACAACATCTGAGACTCTACGGCTTCTCCCGCTAAATTCTTTGCGTCCGCTTTATTTAATAGATAGAGCGTATCTTTTGGCGCTAGCCGCGAAGCACGGTCAAATAGTTCGAATGCTTCGCCATATTGCTTCATCAGCAAATAACATAACCCTAAATTATTTAAGTTAGTGATGTCATCGGGTTTACGCATTAAGACTTGTTTGAAAGAATTTGCCGCAAGCTCTGTGTCGCCATTCACAAGTGAAATCAAACCTAAGAGATTATGTCCCTTATAGTAATTTGGAGACATGGCTAGGGATTCATTTAAATAAATTGCAGCATTCGCATTATTTCCTGAATACCAATAGGATTTAGCAATTAAAAACAGACTATTTGCGGTTCGCTTTGATTCCAATGATTTTTTGTAGAGTTCGGTTGCTGATTGAAAATCTCTTTTTGCAATCATTTCGTAGGCTTGCAATTCGTAAATGGATGAACTACTTGCGTTTAAATGTCTAATTTTTTCAATAGTTTTCTCTCCATTTTCGAAATCATTTTTTGCAATTAGAAAATAGAAATAATTGTAGAGGTAGGCAACTTCACCGCCCCTTGTTAAGTTTGAGCCAAGATATTTCTCAAGCTCCAGCAAGTAGTCTTGATTTTTTGTAGCATTGTGAAGGTCCAATGCAATGTCGGTATAGAGAGTCTGAATTGCTGGAAGTTTTTTGGATTCTTGTTTAATTTTTCCCAGTTGATCTAATAAGCGCTGGCTCGCTCCTTTTTCACGGTATTCATTGTTTATTGTAAGAAATGTCGCGTAATCTTGCTCATTTATTTTTGTAATACCAGTGCTGAGGATTTCAGAATACATTCCGGCGATACTGTTCTGCACGGTGGTTGCCACTGAAACGTAATTGTCTGTTAATACATCTACCGTTTTTGTGCTTTGTACTCTGAGCCTAGCCTTCTCCTTTCCCTCTGCCGTTAAGCGCGAAAGAGTAATGTTGCACGCCTCAACTTTACATTGAATTTCGGTGGTAATTAGCTCATCGGCTGCCGTTGCACTACGTAGGGCTTCTACACTGTCGCGGGTATTGGTTGTACTTATATCTGCAATTTCATTTTGTGGTATTAAGTAATAGCCATCAAGCTGAATAATACTTTGCTGAATGGCGTCGTAGACGGCTCCTTTTACTAAGGCTTGCTGCGACGATTGCATATCGACAGATAAAAGCGTAGGGGGCAATACCGCAACATAGTGTGGCTGCTTAGGTTGCCAATGCCACAGACCGGCGCCTAGTAACATTAACAGGGTTAAGCTGGCTAGAATGACGGTAACGCTGTTGACCCTAATGTAGTTAGAAATTGTTTGCTTGTACGAAAATGCTTTTTGCATTCCACTATTTTCGCGAAACGTTGGGTGTTCCAGAGTGCTATTTTTTTCGCGAGAAAAAAAGCCAGAGTTACTTAAGCCAGGGTTACCTAAACCAGAGCTGCTAATACCCGAGTTACTTATTACGCTTGTCGTGCTTTGTACCTGTTGCTTTGGCAGCGAAAGGGTCTGCGTGTCGTCAGCGCATCCGGGGCTATTAAATTCTGATTGAGTAAGTTTTTCGAGCTGCGCAGCCAACCAGTGCGTATTCGCAGGGCGACTTGCTGGATTTTTTGATAATAGTTGCCCGAGTAGTTCACTAATATCGTTAGTTAAACTGGGGTTGTGTTTGCTGGGTGAAATTGCCGGATGCGAAATAATGCGTTGCATTAATTGTAGTTTGTTATCGGTGTCGCCGAAAGGATGCGCGTTACAGAGTAATTGATAGGCCATGATGCCAAACGAAAACAAATCACTGCGAAAATCTAATTCCTCACCCATGGCTTGTTCTGGCGACATGGAGCTGTAGCTGCCGGCTACATGCTCCGTTAGCGTGGCGTTGAAGTCTTGTGACTTGGCGATACCAAGATCGGATATTTTGGCATCGCCGCGGCTATTAATGAGAATATTTTCAGCTTTTAGGTCGCGGTGAATAATGCCGGCGTCGTGTGCTACGGCGAGGCCCTGCGCAATTTGAGTGAGCCACAGCAGGCGTTGACTCAATGAGCAAATATGTTCACGTAAATGTAATTTTAAATTTCGGCCGTCTACCAGCTCCATCACTAAGGCGAGCTGTTCAGGTGTTTCAATAAAGTCATAAATTTGTACTATGTACGGGTGATTTAGTTTGGCAAGTAAAAGTGCTTCGCGTTTGAAGCGTTCACGCGAATGTTGTTCGCACAATTCGCTCCGTAAACATTTTATGGCGACGTGACGGTTCAGGGTCGTGTCGCGCGCGCGGTACACAATGCCCATGCCTCCCCGACCGATGCAGTCGATGATTTCATAATGCTCGATGTGACTGAGTTCTTTGGAGTGCGGTGTTCCAGGGTTCATTTTGTGAGTAAGGATTTGTTGTGTGCGAGCGGCATCTCGCTGGTAAGAATTGAGCCTTTGTAAATTTTAAATTTTTCACCGCCAAAGCGAATTTTCCCACCGCGACGCTCAAGTAAGTATTGCTGCCCGAGAGTGTTAGGCAGACTGTCTGCTAGTTGTTTGCGTAGGCGGAAAATATGAATATTCATGTGTGTTGTGTCCAAACCAAGTTCGCTGCCCAATTGGTCGGCATATATCCAGCCTTGGCTTTTTCGGTCAAGTCCGTTGGCGGCATCTTTCGCCCGATGACGAGCTAGCTGAAGGAGTAAGTAGTGATGACTGCGCACGGCCAAATCAACGGTTTGTTCATGGTGATGCAATTCTAGTTGGGTGGTTTCTTCATCAAGGCTTAGGTTAAAAACAAATTCTAGATCGCTGAGCCGTTGTAGTGGATGAGTGTGCGCTTCCGTTGGGCCATAAATATGCGCACGAATAAACCGCCACTTTGTGTTGTTAATTGTTATTTCATCACCGGTCCGCAGCGTCAGGCAGTTTTGTTCTTGCTTCTGGTTAGCATCTTCTAAGTACCACTGCTGGTTTTGCTCGTCGTAGTAGATGGCGACTTCTGGAGCCAGAGTGTCCGGCAAAAGATGATAGGGCGCTAAATAAATGGGTTTTATAGCGTGATCTGAAGGCAAGGGGCCGAATGCCTGCACTGCTTGGATCGGCCAGAGCATATCCGCTGGCGGCGTTAGATCTGTCGCTTGAAAACCCGGGTCAGTTATTTTTGCGAAGTGAATGGCATCATTCACGTGCAGTTCGCGGCTATCGCATTGCGTTAGCGCGATTCCGTTTACCCAAGTACCGTTAAGCCCCAAATTTTTTACACGCCAGCAGCGACCATTCCATTCTATTGCCGCATGCAGTTTCGATACGTAAGGTTTGTCGAGATGTGTATCTACCGATGTAGCCAGCCTGCCAAAGGTGTGATGCGGCGCGAGCGGAATATATGCTTGTGCCGCGACGTCAAAGATATAAGCCATAAGTCCTCTTACACATAAAATACTAATTTCTTATCGTTCAGCTAGCGTTAGAAATTTTAGCGTTGATTCTACATTTTTTCCGTCGCGGTTGTCTGGTCGCATTATTCTAGGTGTCGATTATATCAGCCGGCGTTTGTGGTTGGCGCTAAAAGTTGCGTTGGCGGCGTAATGCGGCGTAATGGGAAGCGAGGTTTAGTTCAGCTACTGTAAATTAGAAGCCCTATGCTAGTTCTGCACAGGCTTGGTTTTTACCGGTTAGACTGGATGAATGCATGATTGCCTTGTTTCAACCTCCGAAAAGTAATAAGTCTGTTGATAAAGCTGTTGGTTTAGACGATAGAATCGCGCACATTAATTGGATACCGATTAACAAAAGCTTTTTAACGCTCATTAAAATCATTTTAAGATCTGCCATTGAATCCTTAGCTGTTGAGAATATTGTAGTAACCCTGCGATCTATTAACCATCAAGGCTATAGGCATCTAATACTCGCCGACAATCAAGATGAATCTCGTGTAACCGCCTTAGGTGCGGAGCTAGAAGAATTTATTATTTCTACTGAAACGTCGATTGACTTAAACGCTGCTGCAAACCCAGTAACAGAATCTGTTACTTTACCGATTGACTATGCGCAGAGAAGGCTCGGCTATCTGGTCGCAAACTTTCAAAGTGTTGCAGGCCATTGCGATGAACGCGATTATACAAATACTGATATCCGCGAGAGAAAAATAAATGCAGATTTAAGCCAGGTTGTGGGTGATATAGTGGCTGTTGTCAGGCGATATGAAATACGTTACCGGGCTATCTTCGTTTACGGGGATCACTATTATTGGATTGGTAACAGTAAGGTGCTGCGTGAGCTGGAGCAGAACATGGATCAGCTTGCGGTTACATCGCAACCTGTATTGATATGCGGAAATCTAGGTACCGGTAAGTACATTGCTGCACGGACACTGCATTGCATGCGTAATACGGATGTAACTCCTTTTATCGTATCATCATGTCAAGAATGGCACGAAAATGCCGCTAACAGTGTTTTGCAATCGTTATATGCTAGCGCAAAAGGTGGGACATTATTTTTACGTAATATTGATAAGTTATCAGCTGCAAATTTTAATGCGTTGACGCAGTTTTACGTGAGTAAATCATCAGACTTGACGAATAGAAATACTCAAAACTTAGTTGACTTGATCTTTAGTACAAGCCAACAGGATTTTCAGGTTACGGCATCTGTGAGTACGTGGTTAACCAACACATGCGTTGCGCTGCAATTACCTAGCTTGTCTGAAAGACGCGATGATATTCGTGATCTGGTTCGTTTTTTTATGTCCCAATTTGCACCGCAAGAGGAATTTTATCTCGATGAACAGGCTTGGCAGCTTTTGGAGGATTTTGCTTGGCAAGAAAATGTAGACCAATTGAAGCGTGTTGTTCAGGGCGCAGTGTTGTTAGCCGAGGATCAATTTATTACAGCCGCAATTTTAACGCGGCTGCTTGATTGATAACAACTTCGCAATAGTACAAAATTAATTTTTTTTCAAATGGATCAAGCCACACCTACGCATTAAAAAGTTTTTTGAAAGTTTAAATATGAAAATGAATTCGTAATGTCAGGAAATGCATGGATGTATTGGCTTGGGGGCGATGCTTGTTGTACCGCTAGAAAACAATCATAAAAAAGGGCGGCGCCCCTTATTGCCATATATTGTAGCACCCATGTCATATTCTGAAATTTCTACGCAAAAGTGATATTTTCGTGATAACCCGCATCGTCTTAGCCGATACAATTAATTGAATTCAGTATTGTGGAGGTTCCCATGCGTTCAAAAATCTATTTTTGCTTCCTATGTTTTGCGTTACTCAGCGCTTGCGGCGGTGGTTCTTCTACCAGTACGCCACCTGCTACTGCAATGGCCGAATCCAGTAGCTCCTCTTCGATGTCGACCACCCTCACGGGCACCTTGACCGGCGCGATTCAGGGGTTGAAATATAAAACAGCAACGCAAGCGGGTGAAACCAACAAAAAAGGCGAATTTAATTATCTTGCTGGTGAAACGGTTAGTTTTTCCATTGGCGATATCAAACTGCCAACGGTTTCTGCACAAGAAGCAATTTCTGCCTATACGCTGGCTAACAGCGACGCCCTAGATAACTCAGTGGCCATGAATATAACGCGTTTGCTGCAAACATTAGATCTGGATGGCAACTACGATAACGGCATAGAAATTACGGCTATGGCTCACACCATGGCAACGGGTATGAGCATTGACTTTAGTAGCGCTCGCTTTGTCGACGAGGTTGCAAATTTAGCATCCACAAGTGGTGGTGCCAACGCCGTGTTAGTCAATGCGGAAACTGCTCAGAACAACTTGCTGACATCGCTGAGTGGTTGCACAAAAAAACATTCCACTATTGGTCAAGTTGCCACTTTAAGCACGCGTTCTCACGGCGTTGCAGGTCAGGCGACAATTATTAATGACTGCACCATTAAAATGACTAATTTCAGTTTTGATGGTGGTGGGCTAGATGTGTATTTTTATGGTGGCATTATTAACCCGGCGGAATAATATAGCTGCTACAATGCATGCATGAAAAAAATAGACGCACGAACATTATCGAAAGAATCGCTTGAAGAAAAACGGCG
>JAYWHF010000601.1:0-2399 GCA_043777855.1 Gammaproteobacteria bacterium
TGTCAAACAGCCACTAACTCCTGCAAAGGCATGAATAGCTGCAAGGGTAAAGGAATGACCGAAACCACAGCGGCAGAGTGCAAAGCAAAGGGCCTTAAAGAACAGAAGTAATACTTTGTAAGTTTCAGCAAAAGCTGTGCGAGCTCAACGGCTTCCACAGCTTTTTTAATGCCTCAGTTTTTCGGACATCACATGACAAACACCCTGTTACAGCCACATCTCGGCTTTGGTCTCGGTTTGCGCCGCGAGCATTATTTGGATCTTGTCGATGGACACTCAGGCGTAGATTGGCTTGAAATTTTGACTGAGAACTACATGGTGCCCGGGGGCAAGGCGCTCTATTACTTGGACAAAATTCGCGAACACTATCCACTTGTTATGCACGGGGTATCGCTATCCATCGGCAGTATTGATCCCTTGAACTTGAATTATTTAAATGAACTAAAAACGCTCGCACAGCGCGTAAAACCTAAATGGATTTCTGATCACCTTTGTTGGACGGGGACACAAGGCGTTAACTTACACGACCTCTTGCCACTTCCGTATACCGAGGAAGCCTTGTTACATCTCATAGCGCGTATTCGCAAAGTTCAAGACTTTCTCGGTCAACGAATTTTGCTGGAAAATGTCTCAAGCTACCTAACATATCAACACTCCACCATCACCGAATGGGAGTTTATACGAGAACTTGTCAATGAAGCCGACTGCTTAATTCTATTGGATATTAACAACATTCACGTTAGCGCACACAATCATGGCTTCAACCCGCTAACCTACCTGAATGCCATGCCTGCCGAGCGCATCCAACAGATTCATCTCGCTGGCCATTTGAACAAAGGTGACTATAGTATAGATACGCATGACCATGAAATTGTGGATGCGGTATGGTCACTCTATGCAAACGCTGTAGCAAAATTTGGCCATATTAGTACGATGATTGAGCGGGATGACGATATTCCTCAGCTAGAAACGTTACTGAGCGAATTAAAAACAGCCCGCCGAATTTCGGCAGAAACACTTGCCCAAAGCAATCATCAATGAAAGAAACCTTCACTTTCATCTAACGGGCGGGTATGCATCATGACTACTATCTACAGTACTTTTTTAGAACTTACGATTCGTCAGCCAGAAAAATTATCAACGCATTTCACCTGGCTGGCGCCACTGTTAGCGCGCATCGTTATTGGCCAGACATTCCTCGTTGATGGCTGGGGCAAACTTAATAATTTAGATATCGCTATTGGCAATTTTGTCTCTTGGGGCATACCACTGCCGCAAGTATTAACTCCCTTTGTCGCAGGCACACTATTTATTGGAGGCGCTTTCTTGATCGTCGGCCTGCTTACGCGTGTTGCTGCAGGCCTGCTGGGTATTATTATGGCCGTGGCCATTTACAGTGCTCTGTGGCCAGAAGTCACCAATAATTCAATCACCACGCTGTTCAATTTCCGAGAAACAGCTTACTTGGCAATCTTTACCTGGCTTGCTGTTGCAGGCGCCGGAAAAGTATCGATTGATTATTGGTTAACGAAAAATCAATCAGCTTCTGAGTGAAAACAATGACGGGCTCAACACTTGCCGATCTGCAAACTAATTTGCAACACTATTTACTCGATCAGCAAAACGATGCTTATTCTTTAACGCTGGAGACTGCCGCTTTTACGCGGCAGCAGCGTTTAGACATCTACTACGATGCGTATCGTCTGCGGCTGATTGATGCATTACGTAATGATTTTCCGGCCGTGGAGGCAACGCTGGGTGCAATAGAATTTATCCAAGTTATGGATGAATACATTGCGCTAAACCCTTCACGACATCCATCGCTACGCTGGCTCGGTGAAAAGCTACCCACATTTTTACGCAATCACGCAAGCTCACCGCAACGGCCTGTCGTTTGCGAATTAGCGGCCTTTGAATGGGCTCAAATCATGGCATTCGATGCTGAAGATTATTCACCAGCAACCTTAGATGATTTACGATCGCTAGAAAACACACAATGGTTAACCCTGCAACTCGTGTTTCAAGCATCATTACAGCTAGAACATTATTTTACCAACGCACCCGAGATTTGGAGCGCGTTGGTAAAAGATGCAGCGGCTATCGAAGAACAAAAATCTGCAGAAGCACAGACCTGGGCAATTTGGCGATCAGAACTTCAGGTGGTTTTCCGGCCTATGGACAAACCAGAAGCATGGTGTATGCAGCTTTTTATGCAAAACAAAAATTTTTCCAACATTTGTGAAGGCTTGTGCGAATGGTTTCCTGCTGATCAAGTTCCAATGAAAGCTGCACAATACTTACAACAGTGGTTACAGGCTGGGCTGATTAAACACATAGTTTAGTTGTCAATAATTTAGTTTAGTTGTCAATAATTTAATTTAGTTGCCTATAAACTGCGA
>JAYWHF010000602.1:0-6610 GCA_043777855.1 Gammaproteobacteria bacterium
GCCTGAAATAGCTAGCCACGCCAAGAGAAAAGCAGTGTTCAGCCCCGGTTTTCACTAATTTAGACGCATCCAGTGCCTATTTACCAATAATTCAAGAGGCCTGTATTGAGTTTTGTAGTTCATTTTCCCACATTGTTTAATCCAGTAGCCTAAATAGACGTAGCCTAAGCCCCACAGTTTGGCTCTTTCTACTTGCGCCAAGACCGCAAACTTGCCAAGGCCTCGCTCATTAAAATCGGGATCAAAGAAGGTATAAACCGCTGACAGTGCATTCTCAAAATGGTCGCAGACTGATACGCCTATTAACTGATCCCCTAGGCGAAACTCCCAAAACTGCGTTGAACCCCATTCGCTGGTCAAAAATGATTGGTATTGTTCTCGCGTTGGCGGGTACATATCCCCTTCAGTATGGCGGCTGCCAATGTAGCGCGCATAGAGATCAAAGTGCTCCGAAGTGCTAATCTCATTGACGACCTGAATACTAATGTCTTGGTTCTTTTTCCAACAGCGGCGCTGCCCGCGATTAGGAGTGAACTGCTCAACTGGGATTCGGCAGGACACGCAGGCCTGACATTTTGCACATTGGGGGCGATATAAATGAGGGCCGCTACGACGGAAACCTAGTAGCGATAGTTGACCGTAAAGTTCAATGTCTATCGCGGCAGTTGGGTCGACAAATACAGTAGTGGCTTCTTCCCCTTCGATGTAACTGCAAGGATGAGGTTTAGTGGCAAATAATTTGATTGTAGACAAATCAGTCATGGCGACCTCGGCGCGGTTTATCCCGGTTGGTTGGTCCTCAGTGGCTTGCTTGTCATGTTTAGGTGGCCGGTGTTGACCACAGCAGTGGGTAAGCAGGAGGAGCATGAGAGAAGTTTAACAGGTATCGTTGAAATTCTTCACGTGAGATTTCAGTTGCACCCAAGCTGAACAGGTGGTCACTGGCTACTTGGCAATCAATCAATTCAAAACCCCATTGATTTAATTGATCCACCAAATGTGCGAATCCTACTTTGGATGCATTGTCGGCGCGACTGAACATAGACTCGCCGAAAAAGACTTTGCCCAAAGCAAGCCCGTACATACCGCCTACTAGTTGATTGTCTAGCCATACTTCAACTGAGTGTGCAATGCCACGTTGATTAAGGGCCGAATAGCCTGCGATGATATTTTCGCTTATCCAAGTGCCAGCGCTTGTTTCTTCCCTTTCTGGTCGAGGAGCCGCGCAGGCGCGTATAACATCGGTAAACCTCTGATCGAAAGTGACTTTGTAGCGGTCTTTGCGCAGCACTTTCCGCAGGCTTTTAGAGATGTGTAAATCCTTGGGGAAAACGACGGTCCTCGGCTGTGGGCTCCACCAGAGTATTGGATCGCCCGGGTTAAACCACGGAAAAATTCCTAAATGATAAGCGGCCACTATTCTTTCTGGCGACAAATCTCCGCCAAAGGCAAGCAGGCCATTGGGTTCGTCCAATGCTGTCGATACTGGAGGAAAGTCCGTATTGTTTGGACTTAATCGAGGAATACTAATCATGCAATTACCATTTGTTAAAGTTCACTTTTTTGAGTTAGATTAGAAATGTATTCTTTTAAAAATTATCGGGGCCTTCGACTTGGTTGGCGCGCTTTTTGACTGTAAATATCTGACAAAGTAAGCGACATTAATTTGTTGTTCCTATGAATAAACATTCATTTTGCGGCTATGCTTAAGCTAAGGTAAAAAACGTTAAGGATGTTTGCTAGCAGCGGCTACTATTTTAGTCGTAAATATTGCAGGTTTAATCGCCTAGTAGAGGTAAATCATGAGTATTTTTAGTCATTACCGTGAACGTTATGAGTCTACCCAACAAGAAGAGTTAACGATCAACGAATATTTAGAGTTGTGCAAAAAGGATTCAAGTGTATACGCCACAGCCGCCGAGCGCATGCTTATGGCCATCGGTGAGCCTGAAATGGTAGATACCGCGCAGGATCCGCGTTTGAGCCGCATTTTTTCCAATAAAATCATGAAGCGATATAAAGTGTTTGTTGATTTTTATGGTATGGAAGAGTGCATCCAACAAATTGTTTCATTTTTTAAACATGCTGCGCAGGGATTGGAAGAAAAGAAACAAATTCTTTATCTGCTAGGGCCCGTTGGAGGTGGCAAGTCTTCGCTGGCAGAGATGCTCAAATCCTTGATGGAAAAAATGCCGATTTACTGCATTAAGGATTCGCCCGTATTTGAATCGCCTCTTGGTCTCTTTGACTTGGATGAAGATGGTCAAATATTGGAAGAGGATTACGGCATCCCTCGCCGCTACATAAAGAGAATAATGTCACCTTGGGCGGCCAAGCGCTTGCAAGAATTTCACGGTGATATTACCCAGTTCAAAGTTGTAAAACTTTACCCTTCCATTCTGAATCAAATTGCAATCACAAAAACCGAACCGGGTGATGAAAATAATCAGGATATTTCTTCGCTAGTGGGTAAAGTAGATATTCGTAAATTAGAAGAGTTTCCACAAAATGATCCGGACGCTTATAGTTTTAGCGGTGGCTTATGCCGCGCAAACCAGGGGTTGATGGAATTTGTGGAAATGTTTAAGGCCCCTATTAAAGTTCTGCATCCTTTGCTAACGGCAACGCAAGAGGGTAACTTCAACAGCACTGAAGGGTTGAGCGCAATTCCGTTTGACGGTGTTATTTTGGCGCACTCCAACGAATCTGAATGGCAGAATTTCCGTAATAACAAAAACAATGAGGCCTTTATTGATCGCGTTTATATCGTCAAGGTGCCGTACTGCTTGCGTGTTAAAGAGGAAATGCAAATTTACGAAAAATTATTGCAGAACAGTTCATTGCATAAAGCGCCCTGTGCCCCAGATACCTTAAGAATGCTTGCGCAGTTTTCGGTGCTTTCCCGCATTAAAGCGCCAGACAATTCTAATATTTTTTCGAAGATGCGAGTCTACGACGGCGAAAATCTTAAGGATACTGACCCCAAAGCAAAATCATTGCAGGAGTATAAGGATGCCGCTGGTGTTGATGAGGGCATGACTGGGTTGTCAACGCGTTTCGCTTTCAAAATTTTATCAAAAGTATTCAATTTTGACCCTACGGAGATAGCCGCCAACCCGGTACATTTGATGTACGTACTTGAACAGCAAATCGAGCAGGAGCAATTTCCAAAAGAGGTGCAAGAAAAATACTTAAATGCGTTAAAAGAATTTATTTCGCCGAAATATGTGGATTTTATCGGCAAAGAAATTCAAACGGCATATCTGGAGTCTTATGCTGAGTATGGGCAAAATATTTTTGATCGTTACGTAACTTATGCAGATTTTTGGATACAGGATCAAGAGTATCGAGATCATGAGACAGGTGAAATTTTAAATCGTTCATCGTTAAATGAAGAATTAGAGAAAATAGAAAAGCCAGCCGGTATAAGTAATCCAAAAGACTTCCGTAATGAAATTGTTAATTTTGTGTTGCGCGCTAAAGCTAATAATTCGGGTAAAAATACTGATTGGCGTAGTTATGAAAAATTACGCACAGTGATCGAAAAGAAAATGTTTTCGAATACAGAAGATTTGCTGCCAGTCATATCCTTCAATGCTAAAGCGTCTGCACAAGATAAGAAAAAGCACCAAGATTTTGTGCAACGCATGATCGAGCGCGGTTACACCGAAAAGCAAGTTCGTCTGTTGTCTGAGTGGTATTTGCGTGTTAGAAAGTCGCAATAGCACGATGCTATTGTGTGTATATTTTTTATATTCACCGCCTGTGTTAAGGGTTGAACATGAGCTATATCATTGATAGGCGTCTCAATTCAAAAAATAAGAGCGCCGTAAATCGCCAACGATTCTTACGGCGCTATCGCGAGCAAATTCAAAAAGCCGTTTCCGATGCGGTCAGTGAAAGGTCTATAAAGGATATTGATAAAGGTGGGAAGGTTAGTATTCCCAGTAAGGATCTTGGTGAACCGGTAATCCATCATGGCAACGGTGGTCATAACACGCGTGTGTTGCCGGGTAACAAAAAATTTTCTGAAGGCGATAGGGTAGAGCGGCCGAAAGAAGGGTCTGGTGCGGGGGGTAAAAAAGCGAGCGATTCTGGCGAAGGTGACGATGATTTTTCATTTGTCTTGTCGGAAGAAGAATTTTTGAATTTCATGTTCGAAGGATTGGAACTGCCTAATCTTGTTAAGCGACAGCTATCAGGCATAGAAGAATTTAAGAAGGTAAGGGCCGGTATATCGAATGAAGGCAATCCCGGAAAAATAAATATTGTGCGTTCTCTGCGCTCCGCGAACATGCGTCGCATTGCGCTAACAACGGGTAAGCGTCGGCGCTTACAAGAACTTCAGGAACAGTTGCTGTTGCTGGAACAACAACCTGCTGCAGAGCGCGATTCAGTTTTAATGAATGAATTGCGAAATGAAATCGTTAAGATCGCGAAAGCCATCAAGCGGGTACCTTGGCTGGATACCTTTGATTTGAAATACAATCTTCATATTAAACAGCCTATCCCGCGCTCAAAAGCGGTTATGTTTTGCATTATGGACGTTTCCGGTTCTATGGATCAGGCCACTAAGGATATTGCTAAGCGATTTTTTATTTTGTTGTATTTGTTTTTACAGCGCAGTTATGAAAAAACAGAAATTGTTTTTATACGCCATCATACGAGTGCAAAAGAGGTTGATGAGGATGAGTTTTTTCACTCGCGAGAAACCGGCGGTACAGTAGTATCGAGTTCACTCAAGCTGATGCATAGTATTGTTGAGGAGCGCTATTCGCAGAATGAATGGAATATTTATGGAGCACAAGCATCTGATGGTGATAATTGGGGTGATGATTCCGATAGCTGTATGCAGATAATGAATAATCAGCTTTTACCGCTCTGCCAATACTATTCCTATATTGAAATTACACCCAATCAGCATCAATCGTTGTGGCACACCTATGAGGCCGTCCAAGCACAGCATCCCGATAGGTTTTCATTGCAACATATCATTAGTATTGAAGATATTTATCCCGTGTTTCGTGAACTTTTTCAGAAGAAGCTTGCATGACAAAACCATTGTTTACCACCTCCGAATGGAGTTTTGAGTTAATTCGAGACACTGATCGAGCTCTCGGTGAGATTGCCAAAGAGTTTGGGCTCGATACCTATCCAAATCAAATTGAAGTTATTAGTTCGGAACAAATGATGGATGCTTATGCCGCCGTTGGGATGCCTATTGGTTATCATCATTGGTCTTATGGAAAACAATTTCTAAGTACTGAGCACTCCTATAAGCGTGGGCAAATGGGTTTGGCCTATGAGATAGTCATCAATTCAAACCCTTGCGTGGCTTATCTCATGGAAGAGAATACGATGGCGATGCAAACCCTCGTGATCGCCCATGCCTGTTATGGCCACAACTCTTTTTTCAAAGGTAATTATTTATTTAAAACCTGGACAGATGCAGATTCAATTATCGATTATTTGGTTTTTGCGAAAAACTATATTAGTAAGTGTGAAGAGCGATTTGGAATTTCTGAAGTGGAAGCTATTATCGATTCCTGTCACGCGTTAATGAATTACGGCGTTGATCGCTACAAGAGGCCCTATCCTATATCGGCTCAAGAAGAAGAGCATCGGCAAATTGAGCGTGAAGAATATCTGCAAAAGCAAGTGAACGATCTTTGGCGTACCATTCCTAAATCAGCAAACGACGATAGCGAAAGAAATCAAGCGAGATTTCCTGCAGAACCGCAGGAAAACATTCTCTATTTTTTAGAAAAAAATGCGCCTTTGTTAGAGCCATGGCAACGAGAAGTTATTCGAATTGTGCGAAAAATTGCACAATATTTTTACCCTCAGCGTCAAACGCAGGTTATGAATGAGGGTTGGGCCTGTTTCTGGCATTACACACTATTGAACGAGCTTTATGCGAGAGGCTTGGTGACAGAGGGTTGCATGTTAGAGTTTTTGCAATCGCACACCAGTGTGATTGCGCAGCCTGCTTACGATAGTCCCTATTTCAGCGGTATTAACCCTTACACGCTCGGCTTTAGCATGATGATGGATATTCGCCGTATTTGCGAAAATCCCACGGCTGAAGATCGCGAATGGTTTCCCGACATTGCTGGAAGTAACTGGAACGAGACCTTGCATTTTGCTATGCGAAATTTTAAAGACGAGAGTTTTATACTGCAGTTTTTATCACCTAAAGTGATGCGCGATTTGAAATTATTTAGCATCGTCGACGACGATGACGAGAGTGATATTGAAATTGCCACTATCCACAACGAACGTGGGTTTAAAAAATTACGAGAGATTTTGGCGGGGCAATATAACTTAGGAAATCGCGAACCAAACATTCAAGTTTACAATGTGAATATGCGCGGCGATCGTGCCTTAACCTTGCATCACACTATGTACAACCGAAAGCCACTCGGAGAATCAACAGACGAAGTGCTTCGGCACTTGCATCGTCTGTGGGGTTTTGATGTGCATTTACATTCTCTTGACAACAATATTATTAAAGAAAGTTTTTCATGTCCGCCTAAAAACGCGTGAAAAAGTTGAGCAGGAGCTTACTTGTTCACGCGTTCTATCGGCCCGGAGGCGATCGTGACTGTGT
>JAYWHF010000603.1:0-2390 GCA_043777855.1 Gammaproteobacteria bacterium
AAGCGCCTACGCATGACCCGCATCACCATCGCGCATCGGCCGCAAACGCTCGAGATGGCGGGGCGGTTGATTATTTTAGGGTTGGCGCGGGACGAGCCTTTGCGCGCTGCCGCCTAGTTAATTTTTAGAAATACGCTGCGCCTGAAATAGCGCCATTAGCACTTACTTAAACACCGCCAAAAAGGAAAAGTAACAATGAATCAAGCCGCACAATTAACCACGTTTGAAGCCACTATAGCCACCATCACGCCTGCTGAAGCCAAGGTAATTATCCTGCTACAGCAAGGCTATACCAATCGCCAAATAGGCCTAACGCTATTTAGAAGCGAGCTAACAATTAAAACCCACGTGGAACATATTTTGGCCAAAACAGGCGCAAAAAATAGGGCGCAAATTTGTGTTTTGTGGGCGCGCAACCAAAGCAATAATTTTGCTAATCAGCCTCAATATACGCCGAATGGCGTATTGGGCGTAGTGAACGCCACCGGTAATATTGATGCGCGATCAAGTGGATCGAACATTGATAAAGGAAGCAAAATGCGAAGTTTAAATACGTCTGAAATTATTGTGGTGGGTGGGGGCTTGGATTTTCCACCGCCATTTATACCGGGTGGGCCCGCTTGGCCGAGTACGCCGCCGCTAATCGTTGCGACTGAGTTACCGCCGCTGCCGCAGCAATGGGAATTGCGCGAGTACCTGTCGCCGGATGATATTTGGCCGTCGATTCAGTAAGCAATATACGCCGAACGGCGTATATGAAAAAATTAACGCGGCCTTCAACATAGAGCTGTTGAGTTTTTCAACGAAGCAATCGATGCAAGATAGAAAATTGTAGTTTTTACTTTAATCATTAAGGAGTTTTTATGCGAAATTTAGCGAAATTAGAAATTACTGAGGTGTCCGGTGGCGATGAGCAAATGGGCCCGCCAGCGCCGCCACCATCTCCACCCCCTTGCACGACGACAACAACCGTTACGCAGCCAACTGTGAGTATAGGGTTGACTGTTTCACCAACTGCGCCATCGGTCACCGTAACTTGGACATCAGGCGGCGGCTCTACCGGCACTACTTGCCCCGTCGGTAGTTTTCCGAATCCAGGGGATCTAGGCCCAGGCAAAGCACTGCCTCCTGAAGATAGCGATCCGTGGAAATCTACTTGGGGATAATCGAGGCGGCTAAATACCTAAGTCAAATTAGGCTAAATTTTTATGCCGAACCCAAAGTGCAAGGGCGTTGCTTTTCTTTGCACTTTGGCGTTTAATTCTCGTGCGGAATTGCGCCAAACTGAATTAGTGCCGTTGGTTTTGCTTCAGGAAAAATTGGCCTATCAGTCAAGTAAACTAGCTGATTGCTGTGTTGAAGAGGATTTTATGTTGCGCAAGTATTTGGAAAATATCTGCAGAATTTGGATCAAGTTGATATGCAAACCGCATCAGGTCCTTTTGATCGTTTTGATGCCATTAACACTTCATTGTGGCTCAGCGGGGGCAACTGCTATGGAGAGTGTTATCCCAACAGCGGACGGTGTCGGTACGCTAAGGCTCCTCTACGATGCGCCAGCAAAAAAAAGCAATACAAAAGCGCCGATTGCCATCTTTTCTAGCGGCGTTATATTTGATGCGGATGGTCTGATGTTCAACGTGTTTACTGAAAACACAGAGCGCAGATTCTTGTTCAAGGAAATGGCGCGGAAACTTAACGATCAAGGTATTGCAACCCTCCGGTTTGATCCGCGCGGCGTAATCGGTAATGTGTTGACCTGTCCAGCGGGTGCGGTAAAACGTAACGCAAAATTATTTGTGACTGCCTGCATAAACAATAGCATTCGCGCCACTGTCGCAGCGCGCTCTCAAGGTGAGGATTTTGAGCTAGTCTATAATTTTGCAGCGGCGTTACCTGATGTCGATGCTAAAAAAATAATGTTTATTGCGCATTCTGAAGCATCTGTCCATGTGGCGCGGCTCGTTGAAAAAAAACGCATAAGCCCAAAAGCCTTGTTCTTTATGGGCGGGCTCGCGCAGTCACGTGCGGCTGTAAACGAATGGCAAATTTCAGATCGTCTTATTGATTGGCTGCGTTCGGCGGATTTAAATGGCGACGGCATCGTCACTGATTCTGAAGTCGCACAACAGGTAGCGCGGCCTGACGACATACTTAAGGGAGTGGTCACGGCAGACAGGATTAAAGGTGTATTCGCTTCTTCGAAAGGATGGTCTATTAAAGATAATTCGGCGTTTCGCCAAAAGGTTGCTATAGAAACAGCGCAACTTAAAGCGATGGTAGCTAGGCCAGACCCAAAAGCGACCATCACCGGGCAAATTGAAAATGAGCACTTTACGCTAGCAAACCCCGACTGGTATCGCGAGCAGATATTGGATGACGTTCCAGTC
>JAYWHF010000604.1:0-2389 GCA_043777855.1 Gammaproteobacteria bacterium
GCCTTGTCCCAAAGCTCACGCAGTTGATCGGAAAGCGCCATGGGGTCAAAGGGTTTTGCAATAACACCCACGGCCCCTAAAGCCAGATAACCCTGCACTTCTTGCGGCTGTACTTTAGCCGTCATAAAGATAACTGGGGTCTTAGCCAACGACGGAAATTGTCGCAGCGCGGCCAAGGTTTCAGGGCCGTCCATTCCGGGCATCATGACGTCAAGAAGTATGAGATCTGGATGAAAGGCTACGGCTTTTGTTAAGGCGTCTTTGCCGGAGGAGCAAGCTTCAAGGACGAAGCCGCTGATAGCTTCCAGTACCATCACCGTGATTGCTTGAATATCAAGATCGTCTTCCACATATAAAATTCGTTCAAGGCTCTTGCTCATTCTGGTTTCCTGATTTCTGCTTTCATAGGCTTATCTCACGAGGGAACTTGCGTGGATGACGCTAAGGCAATAATAATTGCTGCTATAACCTTAGCGGCTTCAACGGGCTTTTCTAGCCACTGTATATTGCTGTATAGGGAATCATTTTTTATATCGCGGCGTAGCTCATCGAGATGCGCTGAAATAACCACTATTGGAATGCGTTGGGTGCTTGCGTCAGAACGCAATTGACGAATAAGTTTTATGCCGCTCATATCCGGCAAACGCAGATCGATGGTTATAGCCTGATACGAATAGAGCGCCAGACGCTCCAGCGCAATTTGACCACTGTGCGCAATATCCACGCGATAATTGTTGGCGCGCAACATCATGGCCGTTAATTCCGCCACGTCGTAGTCGTGCTCTACCACCAAAATTCGCTTACCCGTTGGCAACCGATCATTGGGCCTTTCAACGTAACGCGATCGAACTTCCTCGCACGGAAGCTCAACATAAAACTGTGTGCCTTGACCAAGAGTTGATTCAAAACCAATTTTACCGCCCATGCGTTCAACAAGTTCTTTGCCAATCGCTAAACCCAATCCAGAGCCCGTTTTTTGCCGTGAGTCTGCCGCTACGTGATTAAATTTTTGAAAAATTCGACTGTGAAGTTCCTTAGGTATACCAGGGCCTGTGTCTGCAACAGTCACGCGAACTATGCCGAATTTTTTTTCAATTTCGATCTTAACGGCGCTATTCAGGGGCGACGCTTTTGCAGCGTTTGATAAGAGATTAACGAATACTTGCTGCAGTCGCGGCGCATCAACATTAATACTCATCTCACCGGCTATGTGGCTGGTTAATGCATAGGTTATCTGATACTGAGCTGCATAGTCGGCACTGGCCTCAATAGCGTTTTGAATAAGCGGAAGCAACAATTGCGGCTGCATATCAAACTTAACTTTTCCCGCAATGAGTTTATCCATGTCCAACAGATCATTCACCAAGTCAATTAAGCGCTGAGAATTTTTATGCGCAATATTTACCAACTTTTGCATGGCTTCAGGCAAGGCTCCTGCAGAGCCGCTTTTGATAATGCCTAGCGCACCACTGATTGACGTTAATGGCGTGCGTAACTCGTGGCTTACCGTAGAAATAAATTCTGTTTTTAATTGAGCGATGCGTTTTAATTCGCTGATGTCACGCGCTAATTCCAGATAACCAATAATATCGCCAACAGAATTCCGCAAGGCCGTTACGCTGAGTAAAACCGGCAGATGAGATCCATCCTTGCGCACGAATGTCCATTCGTTTTCGTCTTCATCACCTTCGCGAACCCGCGCTACCAACGCATCAAATGTGGCTGGAATTTCTGAGCCAAACTCACGCGATAACACGGCCGCGGCCGCGCAAATTTCATCGGGTAAATGGAATCGCGCTGAGGTATTGATATTAATGATGTCTTGCGCTTCCCAGCCCAACATATTTTCGGCGCCGCGATTAAATGTTTTGATCAGCCCGTGCTGATCCGTTGAAATGATGGCAATGCTGGCCGCATCAAAAATAGCTTCGCGCAACATATTGGTTTCGCGCAGTGTGAGTTCTGCGCGCTTTGTCAGAGTGACGTCCGATTGAAACCCATGCCATAAAGTGCTGCCGTCGCTCAAGCGTTCTGGATGTGCGACTGAATGCACCCAGATTTCACCACGCGTGTGATGGTTTACCCGAAAGGTTGCCGCCCAAGGAATGAGTTTGGTGGCCGAGGTCGACATGGTTTCGCTGATCCAACCCGTATCATCCGCGTGAATTCGGCGAAACACTTGTACCGCGCTATGTTCTACGTCTTCGGCAGCAACATCGTAAATCGATTTAATACCGACGCTGGCATAAGGAAATAAACTGGTGCCATCAGGCATGAGCTGAAATTGAAAAACAAATCCCGGCAGGTTTTGGCTAAGTTTTGTAAATCTTTCTAGCAGTACCTGTTGAGCCATTTCATTGTGCCAACGCTCCAGAGTGACGCTAACCCA
>JAYWHF010000605.1:0-2389 GCA_043777855.1 Gammaproteobacteria bacterium
AAGCTGAACTGTTGTAAACGACTAATTGCGTTTGAACATCATGCGTTGACGCGAAAACCAAGCGGCGACAGTAGAAACCTACGGCTAGCGCTGCCGCCAAAATGTAGGGGTGATGTGCAAACGGAATAAGTCGAATTTATGCTAAAAAAGCAGGCGGATGCGCCCGCGTGTGCCGTACCCAGCGGGCTCGGCAAGGCGAGACATCCGTCATCGACGCGGGCTATTGCCCGCTAGGAAAAAATACCGCCGGGCGCGCTGGGCGAGGTGCAATCGGCTGCATAGCGTTGTCTCCTACAAGAGCAAGGTCATTGAAGTTGAAATACGAATGTACATGCGGCTTACGGTAGCTCTGTAAGTGGGCAACTACTTTTTCTATTGATCCGGCCTGATGATGTCTTTATTTCCGTTAGGGTTTGGGCTTGTCGAAATCCTTCGACAAGCTCAGGGCAACGGCTCATAGTTCACAAGACCTGATCAATGGGTTGAAATACTGTCACGCCTTTACCAGCTGCGTAACCCTTGGTTCTGGCTCATGTGGATGCTCAATGTGCGGTCTTATGCACTGGTGCGGATTGTGCAAAACCGGGCGCTTAATGCTGCAGGCATGTGGCTGCTATTGCGCTTGATACAAGCCGCAAAATGGCCGCAAATCGTCCGCCAGACCCTGCGTAGGCACGACGTGCCACCTAATGGACAACCTCGCTTAAATACGAACAAGTCTTATTTGCATATAAAATGTAACTCATCACGTAATGCAAAAGGACTGTCAGTATGCAACGCAGACGTATTATTTTTGGCACCGGAGTGGCTGCGGCGTTAGCGGCCTGTGGAGACGGAATTGACCACGCTGGGCTGATTTCAGGTGCTGGTACGCCCCCACAGAATAAATTTGTTGTGGCCAACCTCGTGGCCTCAAGCGCCGACTACAAGGCGTCGATAACACTGCCAGAAATGATCGGTGCTTGGGGTGTTGCCATCCGGCCTGCGGGTGCGGGTGGGCATTTTTGGGTGGGGGCGGCCAATTCATCCTGGGAATTCATAGGGGATGTCAAGAAAAACGCTGATCCCGCACTGCGTGTGATTGGTCAGGACAACCTCAAGCGCGTCACCGTTCCGGGTACGGACGCGCCAACACCTGGTGCAGTAACCGGGGTGGTCTACAACGGCGGCAGCATTGATTCCATGAATTTTCTGCCGACAGGCCAGGTCATGCCCATCACTACGGGTAGCGCCATCACAACCGGAATCAGCGGTTCAGCCCGCTTTATGTTTGTGACCGACTCGGGCTACATTGCCGCTTGGGGCGAGCGTCGAACCGATACAGGGACTATTTTGCGCAACGATGGTGCGGCAGCGCAGGTTTATCCACCGGTTGGCGAGGAACCTACAGGTGCTTATTTTGGTGTTGCCATGAAATCTGACACATGGGACAAGCTGTGGGTGGCTGACTTTGGTGCCGACCCAAAAATTTTGCAGTTCAATGGCAATTGGGAGATTGAGCCGACGGTTGGTTTTGCCAATCCGTTTGCAACGGGTGCATTGATTGGGTCTGGGCCTACCAGGCGGCCAAAGCCGGGCGACCCTGTGCCATTCAACATCACCACACTCGGTAGTCGGGTGTTTGTGTCTTACGCAATTTCGCTACCTGACGCGGACGATAAGACGCAGTTTTACGCTGGCGAAGAAGATTCATTGGACCCCGCAGCCGAGCTGGCCAGTGGCAACAAGCCCAATCGCGGCAAACTGGTCGAGTACAACCTTAGCGGCGATCTGGTACGCATCTACAACGACGATAAGCGCCTGAACGCGCCATGGGGTGTTGAAATTGCGCCGGCAGCCTTTGGTTCGTTTGCCGGTACGGTGCTGGTCGCCAACTTCGGTGGAGCCGGTTATGTGTCAGCTTTTAGCGCAACGACAGGTAATTTTCTGGGTTTCCTGAACAAAGCCGATGGCACTCCAATAGCGATTGAAGGCATCTGGAGCCTTCAATTTGGCAATGGCGTGAGTCTAGGCGACAGTGATGCGCTTTACTTTGGTGCCGGACCTGAGGGCGACAACCCATCAGGACTTTTCGGTTCGATTCGCTATGCACCGACCTGACGGTGCGGTGATGCAATCGGGTGCATAGCGTGGTCACCAAGAGGTGAAGGTTATCGAAGATTAGAAAATCAATGCTCATGAGGCTCGTCAGAGGCTTGCAAGCGGCCAACTGCTTTTTCTAGGATGATAGAGCGCTGCGGTCAATTTGCAGCCGACGTTCCTTCTGCTACCTTGGCTCCCAAGGCCCGCTTTGCTGGCGGGTTTGTCCTACAAGTGGGCGCTGAACCTGCGCACGCTTGTCGTGCTGCTTTCTTTGTAACCTGAAGCTTGCCGGATTACTTTCAATCTG
>JAYWHF010000606.1:0-2389 GCA_043777855.1 Gammaproteobacteria bacterium
CTGACCTGTTGCACCGCTCGCACCCACCACAAGAATTGTCATTTTTTACTCTCATCGCCTATAAAAATTTGGTATTGGTTCGTTTTTACGTGACCGGCAATAAATCCACGCCTTAAGTGCGATCAAAGAAGCGGGCAGCCTTCAAACCAAAGTGCCGATTCAGTAACAATTACTTTTGATCACGCCGAAGAGCTTATCGATTCCATGGCATCTTGGCGATTAACATTCCCATCAGGCAAATATCGGAAATACCCGCAAAAATTAAACCCGCTCCCACAAATGCTGACAAACCGTAGAAGCCGGCATTAACCCAAGTACCCAAGACAGCACCGGTTAGCACCAATAAGCCGGCGGCGATACGAACTTGGCGCTCAAGCGGAATCACGTTGGGGCCGGCGGTTATCAACTGAATATTTGATTGTTGGACAGCATTCATGCCACCTTCAATGATGCACAATTCAGCACTTATATTGCCTTTAAGCTGATCCGCGGCCATCTCTGCACGACGACCTGATTGGCATAAGAGGTAAATCTGGGAGCCGTTCTTGCCACTCCTAACAATTTCGTCATGCAAGCGCTCTGGGGTGAGGTCATGCAACGGGATATGCAAGCAATTGGGTAGGCCTGCAGCCTTGACTTCGGCGGCAGTACGCACGTCCAGAATGCACATGTCAGCGGTTTTTTGGCTCATCAAATCAATGGGGTGTATTCGTTTATGGCTCATATTCTTTCTCCGCAAAATTAAGTGGGGCCAAACAGTCAGGCCTCTCTATGAATCTATAAATCCATAAATTCTATCAATTAGATTTTTATGCCGTAGATTATTCTGATGTGCCTACCTATGCGGCAACTTGGTAGATATCAATGCGGTTGCGGCTATGAAACCTGCCGACACCCATAAACACGCCGCCAATCCCGCGCTTTGATAAACCCAACCAGAAAGTAGTGTGCCAATCAAACGCCCCATAGCGTTAGCCATGTAGTAAAAACCCACGTCAAGTGCCGCGCCATCGTCTTTGGCATAACTCACAATCAAGTAACTGTGGAGCGATGAATTGATGGCAAAGACAACGCCAAACAAACACAAACCAGACATTAAAACGGCTGTTACTGGTAAAGCGGTAGTCAACGCAAGAGCGATAGCGGCCGTTAACAACGCAAGCCCTGTTGCCCACACAAATGCATTGCGTCCGTCAGGTATCGTTTCGTTCTTACTATCGGTAATTTTCACACTATCGGTAATTTTCGCAAGGCGGATGATCAAGGGCGCCAGTGATTGCACGATACCATAGCCAATAATCCAGCTGGCAAGAAAACCGCCCACCTGCCAAAAATTCCAACCGAGTTGGCTGCTGAGAAATACAGGTAAGGCAACAACAAACCACAGGTCGCGGGCGCCAAATAAAAACAAGCGTGCAGCTGACAACCTATTAATCGCAGCACTTTTAGAAAAGATATCACCCAATTTTGGTTTGCTTTTTGCTTTCCCTAAATCTTTTTTTAACAGCGCAAGACTTGTCAGCCAAACAGCACCCAGCACCACTGCCATAACAATAACTGAGACGTTAAAACCCCACAAAGCAAGCAGAGCACTACCGAGAAAAAAACCAATACCTTTCAGTGAATTTTTTGAGCCCGTGAGCACCGCAACCCATTTAAATAATTGACTTTGTTGATCGCTAGGTACCAACATTTTAATAGCGCTTTTTGCACTCATCTTGTTAAGATCTTTGGCAATACCTGATAAGGCCTGAGCACTCATCACCCAGGCACTGTTGAGCATGGCTGGCGGCACGGCGAGCATGAGCAACGCCGCTATCTGAAGGAATAAACCAATATTCATAATACGATTAAGCCCAATTCGTACACCGAGATAACCGCCCAACAGATTGGTGATCACGCCAAAAATTTCATAAAATAAAAACAGAAATGCGATATGTAATGGACTGTAACCACGCTGATGGAAATGCAAAACCACAAGCATGCGCAATGCGCCATCGGTCAGCGTAAACGCCCAATAATTTCCGGTCACAACAAAATATTGTTTAACGTCCTCAGACAAAACCGCTACTGTTTTTTTCATGAGGGGGAGCTACCGCGCAAGGCCAACTAATTTAGCTAATTCCACCGCGCGATTGGAGTAGCCCCACTCATTGTCATACCAGGCATAGATTTTAACTTGAGTACCGTTAGTAACTAAAGTTGAAAGGGCATCAATAATGGATGAACGTGGGTCACCGCAGTAATCGGTTGATACTAAGGGCCGCTCTTCATAGCCAAGAATATTTTTCAATGGCGGATTCAACTGCGAAGTGCATAACTCAACCCGCATAGAAAAAGAGATCAGCTACCTGTAAGCTCGTCGCTTTTTCTCCGGCAAGAGATATGA
>JAYWHF010000607.1:0-6599 GCA_043777855.1 Gammaproteobacteria bacterium
AACCTAAAAGAGTGCTGGGTGATGGCGCATACGTATAGGTACAGGGTTGGCCCTTTTAACAAAAGGGCGGAGCATAAAAAATAGGGAAGTAAATAGATATCAAAAAATTGAAACGTGCGTACGGCATCATTCCATAAAAGTAAAAGACAGCCAGTGCTGACGGCGATGGACAATAGAAAAATATTCAGTAATATGCCGGAACCGCGCTTTTTGTCCGGAAGCACCGCTTGAAATATGGCGAGCAAGACACATTCTGCTGCAGTCATAAGGAGGATGACGTCGTGGAAATTGAAAATATGCTCTTTCATTCGCGTTCTGCTCTGTCTAGGCGGAATGTTTTAAAAGTCTACATTCAGCTTAGGTACTATTCTGATGGAAGTTAGTATAGTAGAGTCAGGTGCCTCTGTCGTTGTTCAAGGGCGCAAGTTATGATTATTGCCGGTATGGTTCGATAGCGATGCCGGCCTGAATTTCCGAGAGTTTATTGGAGTGGTTAGGCTTTTCATTGTGCTCTGCCGCAAGATCTTTGGTAGTCTGGCTTTTAGTCCAGAACTGCGATTAGCGGGCTTTGGATACCCCTGCTGATCCCGCTTCAGTGTAAGGGGGTTGTGTTCGGTAAATCTTGTTTCCAGAGTCAAACCACTGTTTACTCCCTCAAGTTGTACTGAGTAACTCAAATTATAAAATTCGAAATAGAGGTTTTTTTGTGGAAATTATTCAGCTCGTCATTAGCTTTATTTTGCACGTCGACACGCACTTACTTGAATTGTTTAACTCCTATGGGCTTTGGATTTACGCTATTTTATTTTTAATTATTTTTTGTGAAACGGGATTAGTGGTAACGCCATTTTTACCGGGTGACTCCTTATTGTTTGCTACAGGTGCCCTCGTGGTGGGTACTAAGCTTGATGTTAATGTGATGGCTTTGGTTGTGTTTATCGCGGCGGTGCTGGGTAATATTGTTAACTATACGATTGGCCATTTTTTTGGCGAGCGTTTATTCCGTAATCCCAATTCTAAAATTTTTCGTCGTGATTATTTAACAAAAGCGCAGGATTTCTATGCGCGTCATGGTGGTAAAACTATTGTTATGACGCGTTTTATTCCCATTGTCCGTACTTTTGCGCCCTTTGCGGCTGGAATGGGCGGCATGACCTATAAGCGATTTTTGGTATATAACGTGGTGGGTGCCGTGCTATGGATTGGTATATTTTTGTATGCCGGATATTACTTCGGTAATTTACCGATAGTACGTAAAAATTTTACGCTGTTAATTTTTGGCATTTTGATTTTATCGGTTATGCCTATTGTCTTTGAAGCCTGGAAATCGCGACGGAAGAAGTAGCCACTGTAACCAACACTGCAAATTAAAAAGCCGCGATCATTCCTGACGCGGCTTTTTAACTTGCAGTGTTGGTTAATGACTAGAAAAGTACTCGACAGCGAATTGTGCCTTCAATACTTTTTAATTGCTCCAGCGCCTGCTCGTCGTAGGGAGAGTTAATATCCACCACGACGTAACCCACCTTGTCATTTGTTTGCAGATATTGAGAGGCTATGTTGATGTGATTGTCAGAAAATATTTTATTGATTTTCGACAATACTCCCGGCACGTTAGCGTGAACATGCAACAAGCGATGGGCGTCAGGGTGACCGGGCAAAGCCACTTCTGGAAAGTTTACCGAGCTGATGGTGGTACCGTTATCGGAATATTTAATTAATTTTTCGGCCACTTCAATTCCGATATTCGCTTGAGCTTCCATCGTTGAACCGCCAATGTGTGGTGTTAAAATAACATTGTCTAAACCGCGCAGAGGGCTGATAAATTCGTCGCTGTTACCCTTGGGCTCTTCTGGAAATACATCAATAGCGGCGCCGGACAAGTTACCATTCTTGAGTGCTTGAGCTAGCGCGTCAATATCAACAACGGTGCCGCGCGAAGCGTTGATGAGCACCGCACCTTTTTTCATTAAACCAATTTCGCGCGCACCAATCATGTTTTGCGTTGCATGTGTTTCTGGTACATGCAAACTCACGATATCAGAGGTTGCTAATAATTCGTCAATGTCACGTACTTGGTGAGCGTTGCCCAAGGGTAATTTCGTAATGACGTCGTAAAATTGAACGTGCATTCCGAGTGCTTCAGCAAGCACGCTGGTCTGGCTGCCGATGGAGCCATAGCCAATTAATCCCAGCGTTTTACCGCGGCACTCAAAAGCGCCTACCGCTGCTTTGTCCCATCCGCCGCGATGGCAGATGGCATTTTTTTGGGGAATATTGCGCAGCAATAAAATTGCTTCAGCCAAGACTAATTCTGCCACGGAGCGAGTGTTTGAATAAGGCGCGTTAAATACGGCGACTCCAAATTCTTGTGCGGCTTTTAAATCTACTTGGTTGGTACCGATGCAGAAGCAGCCCGCCGCAATTAACTTTGGTGAATGTTCAAACACTCGCCGAGTTAACTGAGTGCGTGAACGCAACCCGACGAAATGTGCATCCTGAATTTTTTCGATTAACGCTGCTTCATCCAGTGCAGTTTTGATGTACTCAATATTCGTGTATCCCTGGCTATTCAACGTGTCTACCGCGGACTGATGTACGCCTTCCAGTAATAGAAATTTTATTTTGCTTTTGATTAACGAGGTTTTACTCATGGTAGCTCCGGAGGCGAAATCTAAGGGCTCGGCGGTTGCGACTTGGTCGCTTTGAAGGTTAGCCGCCTAAAAAAGATGGGCGGCATAATATCATAGGAAACGTCTGCTGGAATGCGTTGGCGCCATTAGGCTAGGTTGGAATATTGACGACGGGTGGAAACCTTTTTGTTAGCCAAACATTCCGACGCGCAAGCGAAGGGATGAAGAACCACTAATCAAAGTATTTAAAAGTCTGGGCGTGAAAATATTCACCGTTCGGACCTTTATCATCAACGATCACCGGTGCTAGCATTCCCGGTAAAACAGATTCAACGGCGTCCCAAGCGTCGGGCCCACCTAAATCTGTTCTGATCCAGCCTGGATCAATGGCATTTACCCTTACCGCCGTTTCTTTGAATTCAAAGGCCAGATCCCGCGTTAGTTTGTCGATAGCCGCTTTGGACACACTGTAAGGCGCAAAGTGGGGTTGATTGGCTATTCCTGAAGAGACATTGACGATTCGTCCCCAGTTACGGGTTTTCATTCCTGGCGCAAAGGCATTGCAAAGTTTAACCACCGCCAACACATTAACTTGCAATATTTTTTGCCATTCGCTCATCGAAAATTCAAATACGGGCGTTGAATCAGAGTTGATGGCGGCGTTATTGTATAAAATATCAAGCCGTGCAGTCGTAGCGTTGACCGCGGTAATAATCTTGTCCACTCCCGCGTCGCTATCGAGCTCACCGGCGACGGCGTGGACCGCTACTTTGTAGTCTCGCAGCATTGCGCAGGTCTGACGCACATGATCAATGGTTCTCCCATGCACAATGACGTTACAGCCTAGCTGTGCCAAACCCAGTGCTACCTGCTGGCCTATGCCGCGACTGGAGCCCGTAATCAAGGCCCATTTGTTCTCGAGCTTTTTCTTCATTTTATTATTACTCTTTATTATTGATCTTTTTTTGGCCGTTAGCTAAGGCGTCTTACTGTTTGTTTTCCTTTAGCATGACGTCGCGAAAATGTTTTCCTTGCATGGTGGGTTTGTAGTTCCAGTCTTCAATCAATTGTGGGGACCAATCAGGATCAAACACCCAGGCTACCCAAGAGATACCTTTGCTACCCAAATAATCGGTAATTCGTTTTCCATAGCTGCCGTCGTCAATAACCGGAATATGTGCCCCTTTATCGGTTGCGAGCTGGTAGCCAATTTCGGTGGTGATGACGGGATATTTATCGGCGACATAACCCCAATCGCGTTCCCAGTTTTTTTCAAACGGCGCTTTCACTTTCATGGGATATGGGTGACTAACATAGGCAACGTTTTCCCGCTCAATGGGCGCAGTGGCGATGGGTGTTAAATCATACGCCCAATTAAAACCCGCTACTAACGAAATAGCGGTTGGGTTATTGGCTTGAATAATAGTAATAGCTTCTTCGTTAATGGCTTTCCATTCCGCCCAGCTCACAACGCCGAGTTGGCCGCCGTATACCGTAGGCTCATTGAAAATTTCATAAAAAGCGACCGCATTGATGCCTCTGTAGCGCGCTGCAACGGTGCGAAAAAAATCGAAGGTTTCTGCTTTGGTGGTGTAATACATCGGCGTTTGAAACATCTCTGATTTTAGATTGCCGATAGAATGCCAATCAATAATCACGTGTAAGCCCATGTCGTTTGACCAAATAACGGCTTGGTCAAGCAGCGCGAGATAATCTTTTTTACCGCGCTTTTGCCATGATGAGGGATGCACAGGAATACGAACGACATTGGCACCCCACTCTTTAATCATTGCAAAATGCTTACGATCAAAATGGTTGTCTTTAACAAGTTTATCGGGGTCAGAAATGTTGACGCCGCGAAACACCATAACGTCACCCTTGTCGGTAACGAATTTATTGCCCTGAACTTTAATCAGTGAAAGCTGTTTAACGATACCGGTTTTATCGAAGTCCGAGATATCAGTAGCGTTCCACCACCCCTTAGAATTTTGCCACGCATCGGCGTGTTGTGCGGTTTGTTCGGCGAAGGTTGTGTTGATGCTAGCCAGTAGTGCAAAAGTTAAGTAAACATAAAAACGTTTCATAGAGGATCCGTATTATTTCTCGAAAAAGTTAAGTGGTTGTAAAGCGGTGTTTCTGATGATCAAGATCAATAATTGAATTAACTTGAATTTCGTAGCTGTCTTGTTTAATTCCATAGCTGTCTTGTTTAATTATGTAGTACCAGTGTAGATCAAAATGTAAAAGTTTCATTCCGTAGATCCTATCGGCTTCAGGTTTTTGATAGGACGGGCGGGGGTCTTGCCGCAGCAACTGTATGATCAAACTTGCAAGGTCGACGCCGGTTTGCCGTTGGTACGCTGCGCAGAATGCTGAGGAGCTAGCGTCTAAGCTAACAGGTACAAACGAAGGTGCCTGTGAAGCAAATTCATTGACAGCGTTATTGATTGAATCTGCGTAAGGTAAATAGGGTTTTATGTCTAATACAGGGGTTCCGTCGAGTAAATCGATACCCGAAAGCCTGAGAAATAGTTTTTCACCCGCTCGTTGAATGGCGTCTAATTTGACGACCGATAGGCCGATAGGCGCTGGGCGAAAGGGCGAGCGAGTTGCAAATAGGCCAAGGCTTTTGTTCCCGCCGAGCCTTGGAGGCCTGACTTTTGGCTTCCAAGTGTCGCCACTGTTCGCATGAAACACAAATTGCAACCAAATATGACTGCAGCCCTCCAGGCCCTCCAGCGCGGCCGGATCATCGTAAGGCGGGAGTAGTTCTAACAGAGCAGTGGCCAGCGGCGCTAAGCCGGGTTGTCGCGGAATGCCAAACTTCTCTTTGAAGCACGAATGAATGGTTCCAATAACTGGAAATGTGTAGTGCATTGGCATTGGCAATCTTGATTTAGTGAGTGTTGGATTAGTGTAAAGCAAGCCAGGTTACAAAGTGGTTATGATCTGAAATTTAATTGACAAGATGTCGATGAAACTTACATTCGCCGCATTTACTGACTCGTTCTTTTTAGCCGATAGCGTGCGGAATATGAGTTCTACGCTGCTGGCATGTATTGTGCTCTTCTTGATGTGGATTAAAAGATTGTCGCTAAGGATCGAAAAAGTCATTCACTTATGAAAAAAGGAAAATTGTATGAAACTTTTGCATGGCAAAAAATTCGCTGCTTTGCTGTTGGTGTTGGGCTGTGTTGCTGTCAGTGCTAGTTCGCTAATGAACTACTCTTTTTTCACAGATCCTTCATTTTTGTTTTTAAGTCTTTTGGGCTTAGGCATGATCGCTCTAGGAACATTGCGACAGGCGTAATAGCGGCTATTGAGACGAGAACCGAGCCCAGCTCGGTTTTTTTATGCCCGGTATTTGTCTTTTAATTTAATTCTTTGGTGGCGCCGTCGATGATATCAGGCGGCTTTGATAGTCTTGATACCCTGCACAGTGCTTAGCAACAAAACATCCGCCGGACGAATAGCGAAGAGCCCATTTGTGACCACACCGGTAATTTGGTCTAGCGCAGCTTCTAACTCAAGCGCATTTAAAATTTGTAAATGATGCACGTCTAAAATTACATTACCGTTGTCGGTCAACACATTTTCACGATAGACCGGAGCGCCACCCAGTTTTACGATTTCGCGTGCGACATACGAGCGGGCCATGGGTATTACTTCAACCGCCAGCGGAAATCGGCCCAATATTTCAACCCACTTGCTTTCATCGGCGATACAAATAAATTCTGTGGCAATAGCGCGAACAATTTTTTCTTGAGTCAGTGCCGCGCCGCCGCCTTTAATCAATTGTAAGCGAGCATTACACTCGTCGGCGCCATCAACATAAGCCACCACTTCGCTCACGGAATTGCAATCTAGCACGTCGATACCATGCTTTCTAAGGCGCGCAGCCGATGCCGCTGAACTGGCCACAGTGCCGGCGAAAAGATGTTTGATATCTGCCAAATAGTCGATAAA
>JAYWHF010000608.1:0-6590 GCA_043777855.1 Gammaproteobacteria bacterium
GCCGAAGATCCAATCAAAATGATCATGGCTATTTGGAGCAACATCCACATCAACTATACGCAAGCTACCCGACATGCCCAGATGAATCAGTGCATAACCTTTCGCAAATTCAAACAAAAGGTATTTGCCTCTACGACTAATCCCCAGAAGGCGCTGACCAACAATCATCCCTGGTAGTTCCGACGGTATTGGCCACCTCAGGTTTGGGCGGCGAATAATAACCTGCGTCACTTGCACAGTGACGATGTGCGGCGCAATGCCGCGCAAGGTTGTCTCAACTTCTGGTAATTCGGGCATAGAAACCTAAATAGAATTTTAAGTGCAGAGGAGAAAACAATTTAATTTGCGTTTATTTTAAGAATTAAATTCAGTTGATTGGCGACGAGTTGGAAATCCTCAAATTGACGCGAGCTTAGGAGTTCGCCTGCATTGTCGGCGTAAAGTATGCCAATTAAACGGTTATCTTTTTTGAGTGCTGCCATCATAATATCACCATTGTGTCCCAATGGAGCCAATGCACCAAGAGGTTTTGTTCCATGGCTAGGCTGATACCACATTGGAACTTGCGCGCGTAAAAAATCGTGAAGTAATTCACCCTTGTGCAAGTTGTCTAACTCGATACGCACCTTCTGCCGCCACACATAAGTGTCCTTACCCGCTATATAGCGAACGTCGATACATTTAGATTTATAATCCAGCATCGCAATAGCGACGCGTTTTATCCCCGAACCTTCATGCAATGCCGCCGTTGAAAACTGCATCACTTTTGAAAGGTCGCCACCTTCCAGCACAAACCTAAGCACATGGTTCAGTAGTTGTTGAAACTCGTGGCCAACTTGGACTGTTGCGTCTGTTTTTGCACTGGCGATATTCGCAAGATTAGGCAGTGAAGACAGCAGCTTTTCCGCACCGTAGCCTTTCGCAACTATGGCCGCTTCTTCTGCCATATGAGCAACTTGGGTTTTAGCGGCTTCGAGATTAAGGTCGCAGAGCTGGCTAATTTGAACATAGATGCGCGCCATCTCCGGTGAATTAGCGCCCTTGTGGATATATTTGCTAAGCTCGTTACCGATGTTAACCGCACGCACCATGGCGCTGGGCTGATGATTATCATGGCTCGCCTCGCGCACCAGTGTGCTCAGAGACCACTCCTTAATCAAGGCTCTATTGATATCATCGATATCGACGCCCAAGTACTCTAGGGCAATAGCTTGCTCCTTCTCTGGGTTAAGGTCGCGTGCAACAACAAACTGCTCACCCACTTCCTGCCCTGAGGATAAGAGCGCTAATTCACCAATATTACGCAAAAGAGCAGCAATAAAAACCTGCTCTTTATGGTCCCCATCCAGATACGGCACCATAGCTTTTGCTTGTACCGCGGCGTGAAAGGATTTTGCCAAACGCTGAATCAATAGCTCTTTCGGCTTACCCTTTAAAAAGCCATCGATCAAAGAGGTGGCCAAGGTAATATTTTTCAGGTTTTCAAACCCTAGCTGCGCAACCGCCCGCGATACCGTACGAATAGGACTAAATGTGCGGTTGTAATGAATTGAATTAGAGATTTTTAGAACTTTAGAGGTTAAATCGGCGTCGCGTAAAATAAGCGTGGTTAATTCATCTGTACGGCAGTCATCGTGTTCACTCAGCTTACAAATGTCTTTAACGACTGAATTGAGGGACGGTAAATCTTTATGCATCAGCACACGCATCCATGCATCTAACCCGCGAATCGTCGTCATAGGTGGCACCTAGAGAAATGTGTCGTACATCACATTCTAGATGAGTTAACTCTACTGGTGGGGGGCATGGCGACGGAAAAATAGATTTTCTAGGCATAAAAAAACCCGGCATTGCCGAGTTTCTTATAAGCGAACTAAGTAAGATTTTGCAAGAAACTACTTAATTTTGCCTTCTTTATAAATTACATGCTGGCGAACAACGGGATCAAATTTTTTGATTTCCATTTTTTCTGGCATGGTGCGCTTGTTCTTGTCGGTCGTATAAAAATGACCTGTACCAGCACTTGAGTTAAGACGAATTTTATCGCGCATGACACTTGCTCCTATCTGTAAGCTTTTAAATTAGTAAGCTTTTAAACTTTTTCGCCGCGAGCGCGGATTTCAGCCAAAACCACATCGATACCACGCTTATCAATTGTACGCATACCCTTCGGGGTTAGGCGCAAAGAAACAAAACGTTTTTCAGTTTCTACCCAAAAACGGTGAGACTGCAGGTTTGGCAAAAAACGACGCTTGGTGTGGTTTTTTGCGTGAGAAACATTACAACCAGTAATGGGACGTTTACCGGTAACTTGACATACTTTAGACATTCTATTGCCTCATTAAATTCAGCGCATTAAGCCAGATTCGGGATGCCTGAAACAACCCTGCCGCAGAGAGTCGCGTTTTATACCAAAAGAGCTTCTCAATAGCAACGATTAGCTGTTTTTTTGGTCGAAATTCTCCGGTTTAGGCTAACACATGATGCTTTTGCGTAAATAACATCAGTAGATTTGGTCACAACCGCCATCAACGCAGGCTCTTAGAGCAGCCCTCGTTCGGCGAATGAAATAACCTCTTTATCACCCACAATCATATGGTCGATAACGCGCACGCCAACCAAACCTAGAGCATCCTGCAAACGTCGTGTAATAAGCTGATCTGCTTGGCTTGGCTCCGCTACCCCAGACGGATGATTATGGGCCAGAATCGCCGCCGCCGCATTTCTCGCCAAAGCTTTCTTAACAACTTCCCGAGGGTAGACGTTAGCGCCGTCAATGGTTCCGAAAAAGATTTCATCGTAGGCTATCAAGCGATGCTGACTATCCAAAAATAAAACCGCAAAAATCTCGTGGGGTTGGTGACGCAATTGGGCACTAAGGTAATTGCGTACTAAGGTTGGGCTCGTTAACAGATCGCCTTCTTTCATAGCCGCCGATAAGTGACGCCGAGCCATTTCAAGCACGGCCTGCAATTGTGCGTATTTTGCCGGCCCCAGACCCAAGCCCTGACAAAAATCAACCTGACTTGCTTCGAGCAGTGGCCGCAAGCCTCCATAGTGTTGCAGGAGTTCGCGCGCTAACTCCACCGCTGATTTGCCGACAGAGCCGGTGCGCAGGAAAATGGCAAGAAGCTCAGCGTCGGACAAGGCTTTGGGGCCTAGGTTTAACAATTTTTCGCGGGGACGTTCTGAAAGTGGCCAGTTGGCTATCGACATAGATCAGTCCTTCTCAGTAAATTAATATTCCTTGATTCACAGGCCACAAGTATTGAAGAGCCTCTGGATATAAAGTGCCTGCAAAGGATGAAGATCGCATCTTCTGGCGTCAAGGCCTTTAGCCAAAGATTTGCACCAATAGAATTTGTTCCCGCACAATGCGAGTGACCCTTAACATTGCGCTACAATCGCTACTTGATCGGTACTTGATCACTAACTGATTGACGCCGCGCCTACTCATCGTCGACGCGTAATGTCCACCCGATACACAGCTACCCATTTAGGCATAAGCAATGAGCTCACTCGCCAATAAGCAAATCGTGCTCGGAGTTACCGGCGGCATCGCGGCTTATAAAAGTGCCGATTTAATCCGTAGATTACAAGATGCGGGAGCAAATGTTCGAGTCGTAATGACGGCCGCCGCACAAGAGTTTATAACGCCGCTAACCCTGCAAGCACTTTCGGGCAACCCAGTACATACCTTAATGCTGGACTCAAGCGCCGAGGCGGGAATGGGCCACATCCAGCTCGCACGCTGGGCCGATCTTGTATTAGTTGCACCGGCTAGCGCAAACTTTATCGCTCGCCTAGCCCAAGGCCAAGGCGATGATTTACTCACCACAATTTGTTTAGCAACCGCCAGCATTATTGCCATTGCACCAGCTATGAATCAAGGCATGTGGCTTAACGCCAGCACCCAAGCGAATGTAACCACATTGCGTGGGCGCAAAGCCTGCGTGTTTGGCCCCGCCAGCGGCGGTCAGGCCTGTGGTGACGTTGGCCCCGGTCGCATGTTAGAAGCCATAGAGATAGTTGATGCGGCGTCAAGACTGTTTCAAAATGGTCTACTCGCCGGTAGAAAAGTGGTCATTACCGCGGGCCCGACGCGAGAGGCTATTGATCCCGTGCGCTACATTAGTAATCATAGCTCCGGCAAAATGGGCTACGCCTTAGCCCAAGCGGCGATGGAGGCCGGTGCGAAAACAGTGTTGATATCTGGCCCCACCCAATTAACGCCTCCAGAGCGCGTTGAATGTATTTCCGTTACAACCGCCGAAGAAATGCTGGAGATAAGTTTGGCGCAGTCGGTGGGGTGCGATATATTTATTGCCGCCGCTGCCGTTGCAGATTATCGCGTTGCGCATATCGCTACGCAAAAAATTAAAAAAGTTGGGGCTGACTCTTTAACCCTAACACTGGTAAAAAATCCCGATATCGTAGCGACAATCGCCGCGCTAACAACAAAACCATTCACTGTTGGCTTCGCCGCAGAGAGTGAAAACTTGTTGGGTTATGCGCGACAAAAATTGAAACAGAAGAATTTAGACCTCATTATTGCCAACGATATTAGCCGAGCTGATATAGGTTTTAATAGCGAAGACAATGCCGTTTGCGTTATTGATGCCTTTCAATCCTATGAATTAGCCAAGCGCAGCAAGCAACAATTGTCTCGGGATTTAATAGAAATTTTGGCACAAAAAATTATTCGTACATAAATTAAAAATCTGTAAGACCACTAAGGGGACAGTGTGGACGATCTCGATAACGAAATTCCAAATATTATAAAAAAACCCGTTGAGCGAAATTCCTCGAATTCAGCAAGTTCTCGCTCTGCATTAAAATCTCGAGAGCTGGCCAGAACACAGGTAGCAGCGCAGCGACGATTGCAATTTGGTTTACTGGGTACGGCATTAGTCATTAGCGCCGTGGCTGGCTACTTTCTCTACGGAATAATGGTTCAAAAGGTCACAGAAAATAATGTTCAATTAGTTATTGACCGTGAAATAAATGCCCGAATAAAAAGCACGAGCACCTTCTTAAACGTTAACCAACGCAAGCTCGACGAGCTTGCTCGTCATCCATCGTTTGTCCAGGCACTAACAGAAAAGAACAAAGATGCATTTCAAATTTTAAGTAACTCATTTGTTAAACAGTTTGAAGGATCCCTAGCACTTTCGATCTTTGCGTTGGGAGACGCTCAGATTGACCGAGAAAGCAGTGTGCCCATACGCTTTTCTGAACTGGACCTAATACGTCGTGCCGAACTTCGGCAAAAATTCAGTCCCGAAGCTGCATTGATTAATAATACTTGGCAACTCAATTTCGTAAGCCCCGTGGCCGTTGACAAAGAGCAACCGGTACTCGGTACCCTTATGCTCACGCTCAATATAGAGGAACTTACCAAGGAATTTACGTCCGAGGGTGGCGATTTAGGCGAAAGTATTTTGCAGCAAAGATTTTCCAATGCTAAAGCGCAAAACATTATATTGTTTGGAACTCTGGGTAGCACCCTAAGCATTGAAAAGGAGATACCTGATAGCAATTGGCAAGTCAAATTCACACCATCCGATACCATGCTAGAAAACAACCTTGAGCCGCCCACTTTATGGGCAATAGTTGTTGGTTGTATTACCGCATTTAGCCTATTTCTAGCGCTGGGTATGAATCGCTTTTTAGTCAACAAGCAAAAAAAATCCGCGCAAGAGTTGGTGCCCAAAACTGCTGGCATCAACAAAACCCCAAAGGCAACAACTTTAGAGATAACGCAAAATACACTTTTTCAAACACAGGATATTCTTGACATAACGGTTGTTGATGAAGATGAAAAAATACTAGGCCTCCATGACACAAGCAAAATGAAACACGCCTCAGCGACGCCAATAGTTGATGATGGCACCATTCCGAAAAATATATTTCGTTCTTATGATATTCGCGGTGTTGTCGGCACGGAGTTAACGCCAGCACTAGCGCAGAAGATTGGTCAGGCCGTTGGCAGCGAAGCGCTCGATCAAGCCGAGCTGAGCTTAATTGTTGCACGCGATGCGCGAACTCATAGCCAAGAGCTAACGAATGCTCTGATTAAAGGTATTTTGAGTAGCGGCTGTAACGTTATTAATATTGGAATAATACCAACACCGGTGATGTATTTTGCGACTTATCATTTTGATGACGTTCGCAGTGGCGTTATGGTGACTGCCAGTCACAATCCTGCAGAATACAACGGCTTTAAAGTAGTTATTAAAAACAACGCAATAGCGGATGACGCCGTAATGGAACTGCGCACACGAATTGTGGCACAACGCATACGTAAAGGTTTCGGAGAAGAAAGTTTTCGTGAAATTATTCCTCATTATATCGAACGTATTTTTTCTGATGTAGCCCTAGCGGGCAATGTGTCGCTAGTTATAGATGCGGGAAATGCCGTAACAGGAATAGTTGCACCACAACTATTCGAAGAATTGGGTTGTGTTGTTACGCCACTCTACTGTGACTTAGATGGCACTTTCCCGAATCACGACCCAGACCCAACTCAAGAAAAAAATCTTCAGGATTTAATTGCGAAAGTACAAGAAGTTGGCGCAGACCTTGGCGTG
>JAYWHF010000609.1:0-2383 GCA_043777855.1 Gammaproteobacteria bacterium
AGCTCCGTCGGCAAAACAGAAACTGAATTAACGCAAGCACAAGTCCCTTATGAAGTCGGCCGAGCTTTGTTTAAAAATACCGCTCGTGGCCAGATATCCGGCGAAAATGTTGGTATGTTGAAATTATTGTTTCATGTCGATACCTTAGAAGTACTAGGGGTACACTGCTTTGGCGCTGAAGCGGCGGAAATTGTCCACATTGGCCAAGCCATTATGGGGCAAGTAGGTGAGGGCAACAGTATCCAATATTTTTTAAGCACAACCTTTAACTATCCAACGATGGCAGAAGCCTATCGTGTTGCCGCCTTGGACGGGATGAACCGCATCAATCGGCGCTAACACGCTTTTGACTATGTAGCAGTTGTACGGCCAGATAAAGCAAAAATTAACATTGACGGCGTAAAACTCGTTGATATAATGCGCCCCACTTTGCCAGTGTGGTGAAATTGGTAGACACACGGGATTCAAAATCCCGCGCCCTTAAAAGCGTGTCGGTTCGAGTCCGACCACTGGTACCAAATTAGATGTTACCAAATGCAAAGTCGATACTGTTCAGTATCACCATGAAGCCCGCGTAGTTGCGGGTTTTTTTATGCCTGACGGTCCTGTTTAAGTGATGGCAATCAACCCAGCCTAAACAGTGACTTGAAGAGAGGATGATAAAACCATGAAAACACACAGTGCCGAAAATGAAAGAATCAAGCGCCGCTACTTTACTTATTTGAAGGAAGCCAAGCGCCAAAGTGAGCCAACAGTAGATGCGGTTGCCAAGTCGTTATCGCGCTTTGAAGAATATAATAAAGCTAAAGATTTCAAGTTGTTTAACCATCAACAAGCAGTGGCTTTTAAGAATCATCTTGCTGAACAAAATGGTAAACGTTCCGGTGAGAAATTAAGTAAAGCTACATTGCATGCAACTCTTGCGAACTTAAAACGATTTTTTCAATGGTTAGCAGGCCAACCAAGTTACAAGTCACGCTTTCAATATTCGGATGCAGATTATTTTAACTTGTCTAAAAAGGATGTACGTGTAGCCACTGCCAAGCGTGAACAAAAAGTGCCGACCTTGGAACAAGTGAAACACGTTATCGCCAATATGCCTTCACATACCGAAATTGCTTTACGAAATAGGGCATTGGTTGCGTTTACCTTATTAACCGGCGCACGTGATAGTGCAATCGCATCTATGAAGTTAAAGCATATTGATTTAGTGATGGGCAGTGTTTATCAGGATGCGCGTGATGTGCGCACAAAATTTAGTAAAACATTTACTACTTATTTTCCCTGTAGGTGATGACATCAAAACAATTGTTGAAGATTGGGTTAACTATCTTCGCAAAGAAAAATTGTGGGGCAATGATGATCCATTATTTCCATCCACCTTGATGCAATGCGATGCAACTCGCCAATTTGAGGTGGCAGGCTTAAAGCGAGAGCCTTGGAGCAATGCATCACCCATTCGTAAAATATTTCGTGACGCATTTGAAGCTGCTGGTTTGCCATACTTTAACCCGCATAGTTTCAGGCACATGCTAGTGCGCCACGGTCAACAAGTTTGCAAAACCCCAGAAGACTTTAAAGCATGGAGCCAGAACCTAGGTCATGAGCAGGTGCTAACAACTTTTCTAAGTTATGGTGAAGTGGATTACAGAAGGCAGGGGCAAATTATTAAGGGGTTGGGTAGGGCAAGAAGCTCTGCCGTCGGACGTAGATGCATTGGCTAATGCATTGTTTCAGCGAATGAGGCAGGCTGGCAAAGAGTGTGAGCGCACTGTATCCTAGCTCGCATAGAATTGACCCTAACTTTGGGGTTAAGATACACGATCATTCTAGGCGAGAGATATTCAATGACTAATGATGATTACAATGAAACAGAAGTTAGTGATAGTAAGTCAATTCAAGACTTTATCCATACTATTACCACCCAGTCTAAAGAGTTGGTTTTGACGTCAAAGAGTAAAACAGTAGGTGCAATATTGACTGCTGAGCAATACGATTGGTTTCTTGATCAAATTGATGCTCAACAAGACCTTAGTTTTATTCCAGAAAGACTGGCTGACAAAAAAGGTGCGCAAAGTTTAGAGGATTTTAAACGGGAGTTGGATGATTAGTGATAGAATATTAACAAATGAAGAGAGAGCGGAGTTAGCTAAGCGAAAACTAGAAATCAGTGTTGAGAAAAAGGCCAAAAAGTCTACAACACTTGACTCATTTAAAGCTGAACTGGGATTGCCAAAAAAAGGAAATAAAAAATGAGTTACACGGTAATTCTTCATAGGGAAGCTAAAAAAGATAGGCGGATTCAACTGCGAAGTGCATAACCATTTAAGCAGCTAAAGCCGCCATTTCTTCTTGCATTAAAACAGCTGGCGTTTTGAATTCC
>JAYWHF010000610.1:0-6582 GCA_043777855.1 Gammaproteobacteria bacterium
CGTGACCCTTCTGAATCACCGGACCCTCAGCCATAGGATCCGAAAAAGGCACGCCCAATTCGATAACGTCAACGCCTTTAGCAACCATTTCATGCATACACGGTAAAGTCGCCTCGGGATAGGGATCGCCATTAACAATGTAAGTTATTAGCACTTTTTTTCCAGAAGCTCTTGCTTCGCTTAAGCGCGGTGTAATACGGCTCATTAATGAATTACCTTATTGTTTGATCAGATAGTGATGCCGTCAATACCGGCCACGGTGTGAATATCTTTATCGCCACGCCCCGAGAGGTTGACAATAATAATTTGGTCCTTCGCCATTGTTGGGGCGAGCTTTTCGGCGTAGGCAACCGCATGACTGGATTCCAGTGCAGGCATGATACCTTCCGTCAGTGTAAGTTTACGAAATGCCGCCAGCGCCTCATCGTCGTTGATAGCCACATAATTCACCCGGCCTATATCTTTTAACCAAGAATGCTCTGGGCCCACACCTGGATTTCCAACCCCGCCGACACAGAATGAGTCTCAATAATTTGACCGTTTTCATCTTCCATTAGATATGTGCGATTGCCGTGCAAAACGCCCGGGATTCCTTTGTTCAGCGGCGCGGCGTGTTTCCCGGTCTCAATCCCCAGCCCGCCCGCCTCAACACCGTACATTTTAACGGCGCTGTCGGCGAGGAAAGGATGGAATAAACCTATGGCGTTTGAACCGCCACCGACACATGCCACCAGAGCGTCAGGTAATCGGCCAGCTTGCACTAGGCATTGGCTGCGGGCTTCTCTTCCAATAATCGACTGAAAATCACGCACGATTTGCGGATATGGATGAGGGCCAGCCGCGGTACCGATAATGTAAAAAGTGTCATCTACATTAGTAGACCAATCACGCATAGCCTCGTTGAGCGCATCCTTCAACGTGCAAGAGCCTGACGTCACCGGATATACTTCTGCCCCTAGTAATTTCATCCTATAAACATTAAGGGCTTGGCGCTTAATGTCTTCAGACCCCATATAAACGCGACACTTTAGGCCCAACCGTGCAGCAACCGTTGCTGTCGCTACGCCATGTTGGCCGGCTCCAGTCTCCGCAATAATGCGCGACTTACCGGTAAACTTCGCCAGCAAAGCCTGGCCTATAGTGTTGTTAACTTTGTGCGCACCCGTATGATTTAGGTCCTCACGCTTGAGGTAAATTTGAGCCCCACCTAGCTCACGAGTCCAACGCTCGGCAAGGTAAAGTGGCGAGGGGCGGCCAACATAATGGGCCATATCCTTATCAAACTCCGCCTGAAAACTGGGATCATCCTTTAAATTGAAATAAATTTGCTGCAACTCTTCAAGTGCATAGATGAGCGTTTCAGAAACAAAGCGGCCCCCATAGGGCCCAAAGTGACCTTCCGGATTGGGAAAATTACTGTAATCAATAGCGGAAAACAGGTTAGTGTTACTCACCGTTTAGTCACCTCTCACGTGAATTTGAATTATTTTAGGTAATGGTGTCGTTATTAAGTCGATGAGCGAAAGTGCGCTAATTATCAGCATCATACGCCCCTCTAGCACTACGTATAAAAGCTTCTATTTTTAACGCTGACTTTTTTCCCGGAGAAGATTCCACTCCCCCACTCACATCAAACCCATACGCCCGTGTGGAAGTCACAGCGAGCGAGATATTTTCTGGCGTTAAACCGCCGGCAAGCACTATTGGTCTAGCCGGCGCAGCGGGCACGCGCTGCCAATCAAATAGCTCTCCCGTACCCCCCGGGACGCCAGCGCGATAGGCATCTAGCAAAATTGCGCTAGCGCTAGGGTAGCTATCCATTGTTTCTTGCAGGTTAACCTCTGGGCGCATACGTATAGCTTTTATGTAAGGCCGCTGAAAACTTTCACAAAAGTTACACGATTCGTCACCGTGAAACTGCAACACATGCAACGCCACTTTCCTTAATACACCGCTAACATAACTTTCGTTCGCATCCACAAACAAACCTACCACTGTCACGAAGGGGCCTACCGAATCGGCAATAAACCTAGCTTGCTCAATACTGACTGACCTCGGGCTTGGCTCATAAAACACTAAACCAATGGCGTCTGCTCCAGAATTCACTGCAAGCATCGCATCCTCAACAGAGGTTATTCCACAGATTTTGATACGAGTAAAAGTCACAATTTAGCCAACCCAATTAACTGCAAATACACTAAAACGTCTGTTGATTTATTCAAAATTAGGCCGCGATCATAGCAGAACTCCGGCTTAAAAACCCTAACTGCTAAGCTTAGCCCGTTAATTTCATGTACACGGATTAAGCCAACAGCGACTGCCTCGGCGACGGAGTGGGGCCATCGCTAGGTCGCGAAACCGCTTATGGATTGTGACAAGAAAAGCGGGCCTGGAGCCACTTGGGGCAAATCAAAATGGCACGGATATTCCACCGCCACCAAGTAAAGCCCAAAAGGCTTCGCCGTTACGCTAGCGCAACTTCTGTCTTTTGCGTTCAATACATCCTCGACCCAACCGGGAGATTTATCACCGCTTCCTACTGCTAGTAAAACGCCAACGATGTTGCGCACCATGTGGTGCAAAAACGCATTCGCCTGAACCTCTATTACGATTAAATCACCTATGCGGATGATGTGTAGATGATGAATAGCCCTCACTGGACTTTTTGCTTGACACTGTGTGGCACGAAAGGATGAAAAATCATGTTGCCCTACCAAAAAACCTGCCCCATCTCGCATTTTGTCAATATCCAACCGACGCGATGACCATGTGATTTGATCGTAATGCAACGCAGAAGGTGCAGGTGCATCCGAAATAAGGTAGCGGTATGTGCGATTTAATGCACTAAAGCGTGCGTGAAATTTCGGTGAGATATCTTTTGCCCAACGGACGGTTACGGTTTTCGGTAAATAAGACCGCGTACCCAGCACCCAGGCTTTCAAAGGCCGTGTGGCCAGCGTATCAAAATGAACCACTTGATTTGTAGCATGAACTCCAGCATCGGTTCGTCCGGCGCAAACCAACGTGATTTCTTCGTCAGCAACTTTTGAAAGCGCCCTCTCCAAAGCCTGCTGAACTGTTTTCAACCCATTGGGTTGTGTTTGAAACCCGTGGAAATCGGATCCTCTATATTCTATTGCCAGCGCCAAGCGCTGCATATTTTCTGGATAAGGCGTATTGGCAAGTACTTCGCCATTACGCGTATAGGTTCTAGTTTTTTGGCAGGAATTTTCACTCATATCAGCATCAATTAATCTGTTTCAAAAACAACAAAGCCTTGCACAACAGGTCGTGCAAGGCTTTGTTAAATTTCTATTGCAGGTCTACACGTCGATTCTACTCAACAAATCCACGGCCTCCTGACGTTGCTGCTCATTACCTTCGTGAGCAACTTCAGCAAGAATATCGCGAGCCCCGTCGTTATCACCCATATCAATGTAAGCTCGTGCTAGATCAAGCTTTGTGGCTGATTCGTCTGCATCCGCCATAAAATCCAACTCGCTGTCCAAGTCATCTTCAGACATTGCGGAGTCATCAGCCACATCCAAACTGTCTGAAGAAAAATCTGATAGTGCTTGATCAAACACATCATCCGAAATGTCTTCATCGTCCTCAGCAGTTGGGACATTCTGAGCAACAAATGTTGGTGCTTTCGCGGTTGTAGGTACAGGTTGCAAATCTGAGGCGTCATCTTCGTCCTCAGCCCAATCAATTTCTTCTTCACCGTCATCGTCATCTGAGGAGGCCAACTCAAATTTTGATTTGGCGGGCTGAAGAGCTGGCTCATCATCAAAATCGAGAGATTCGAGATTCGCATCAAGCCCTTCCATTTCTTGATCTAACGCAGCGAGATCAACATCACTCATATCTAGTTCTAGATTAAAGTCATCGCCAACTTGGTCGGCAACGGGCGACACTTTAAAAGCTTCTAGCTTTTGATTAATCGGGATGTCATCAGCATCCAACTCATTAAAATCAAAGCTGAATTCCTCCTCAGCATCAGGAACTTCCAATTCTTCATGAAGTACCTCATCATCCAAGCTATCTAGCGCCAGAGAAATTTCCGACAAATCATCTGCATCTGAAACACGTTCTTCTGTCTCGTCAGTATCCAAATCAAATTCTAAGCCTGCCCCGAGTTCTGCATCTTTATCTGGATCCAACTCTAACGAAAAATGATCATCTAACTCGATGCTGCTAGTGCGTTTAGTCTCATCTGCAGCCACAGAATCATCAAAATCTAGATTATATCGCTGCGTAGTCGCATTTGAAGGCGCGCTTTGAATTCTGGTTTTATCATTTTTAACGATAGTGACATCATCATCCAAATCAAAACTGAACTCTTCTTCAACGGCGCTCGAGGAGCCCGAGAAATTGGACGGCGGTTGCTGACTAAAGGAACTGCCGCTGAAAGTACTTATGCCTGCAATATTTGTACGCAACTCACCTGCCCGATTCTTAGTAGACTCAGATGCATGGGGCAAAATAGCCGCATAGTGCTTATCAAATTCTTTCGCATTTTGAGTTTGTGAGTACACCTCAAGCAACTTTAAGCGTATATCACTCGACTGCGGATCTTTCGATAAACCGTTGAGCAACATTTCCTCGGCTTGATCAAACTTCCCGTAAGCAATATAGATATCTGCCTCACCCACAACGTCTCCCGTTTCGGCGACCGCTGTCGTTTCGGGCTCTTCAAACAGTGTGCTTTCATCATCCGTGCTTAGCGATTGAGTTTCTCCATACTCTTCTCGACGTTCATTAAACGCATCGAAGTTGTGCTCGGATGCGAATAGATCTTCGCTATCATCCGAAGACCGAAGCGGTGGCTGCACATCTGCAACTCGACGCCGCCTGATTACAAATATCCCAACACCAATTGCGCCAACAGCCACTAAAACTATCCAAAGATTCTCTAAAACGGTATCAAGAATAGACTTTTCTGCAGCAGCGGGAACCACAGCCTGACGCTTTACAGGCTTAACCGGTGACGCGACGGATGAAGCGGCAATGCTTGACGCCTCTACACTTGACGCTATAGACGACGCTTGATCTTGGATAGCGGGCGGAATCGCAGCATCAATTGGTTTTTCTGCTACCACAGGCTCCGCAGCCTTACTCGAGGCCGATTTCTTCTCAGCAAGCTTCGCCGCATTTAGTTGCATTGCTCGCAGCTTTTCGTTGCTAGCCTCTGTCAACTTTTGCATGGTTTGAGCTTGCTCTTCCAAATCTTTTACTCGGGAAGATAGCTCGGACTTTTCAAACTTAGATTTATCAAGCTCTTCCAATGTCGAAGAAAGCTCCGACTCTAAGGCCTTGCCACCGCCTTTATTAGCGCCGCGACCCTGGCCACTCTCAGATCCATCTTTTGATAAGGGCGTTTCTAATTTCACACGCCCCGCTACTATTTCAGGCTCTTGGCGGTCGCGCGACGTACGGCGCGACGCATCCAGTTGGGCGCCGAGCTCATCAGTGTTGGCAGCCACATTTGCTCTTAGGCCAGACCATTCCGTATTTTGAGCTGCAACCTGCGTAAGTGCTTCTGATTTAGATACACTGCTGACTTCCGCCGCATCAGGAACTCTTAATACTTTCCCTTTTTTGATTAAATTAATATTCCCACGGATAAACGCATCGGGGTTTAACCTTTGCAGCGACAACATGGTTTGATGTACGGAAACGCTCGAATCTGGGCGCACGGCTTTGGCAATTTCCCACAAGGTATCTTTTTTACTGATGGGGCCATAAGTACCGGCAACCGGTTCAAACTTTTTTGCGGATTTATCCTGCTCTGCAATAACTGCAGGTTTATCTTCCAAATAAGGAGCGGTAGATTCATCTATCACGGATGCCGCGCGTTCAACTGGACGCTCTAACGCTTGCTCTGATGGCTCAGATGGCTCAGGTGTTGCGGCGGGGGTGGTATCAGCGACGCGCGATGTAACTGTTGTTGCCGGTTGCAGTACTTGTTGCGGAGAATCGTCGGTTGGCAAATCCATTAAAACCGTATACTCACGAAGTAAACGCCCTGCGGTCCAACGTGCCTCTAAAAGAAAATTCAAATAAGGCTCACGCACCGAGTTTCGTGTAGTCACAAGAACGATCGGCCCGCTAGGATTATCAAGAACTACTTGAAACTGCAATTCAGTATAGAAATACAACCTATCAATGCCGTTTCGCTCGAAATCAGCCGGGGACGCCAAGGCAACCAATATCTGATCTGACGACAAGTCACGAGTGTCGACTAATTTTACTTCAGCTCTCAACGGCTCATTCAGCGTTGATTTTAACGTGATCTCACCTAGCCCAAGTGCGCTAGCGAAATTCGCCCACGCAAATGAAGCGAAACCACAAGCCAAAACTAATTTACGAAGTTGCATAGGTTGATCCTTTATAATCTCCGAGGCTCAAGCTTTGACATTATGCCAACACTGGATCAGCAATTGTTATATAGCCAAAACCCAAACCGGATGATGTTGTTATCGAGCGGCCAATGCTCTACACAAAGGCCTGAATGTTATTCACACGGAATAAAAACCTCGAAATTATCTTCACTATCTTTCGTAAGTATTCATTATAAAT
>JAYWHF010000611.1:0-2377 GCA_043777855.1 Gammaproteobacteria bacterium
TATCAAGAAACTGGTTGGCAAACGCGCCGGAAAAACGATGGCCAAAACCATTTTCGCCGTTGATGTTAGCTGACTCGGGGTTGTAGATGCCGCGCACCGTTGCGGACGCTAATGGCTTATTAAACTCTAACCCTTTTTTTGTTTGCAAATCGATAGAACCACCTATACCGCCTTCGATCGTTTGCGCCGTAGGTGTTTTGTAAACAAGCGCATTGCCGATAAATTCTTGCGGATAGACTTCAACATTGATTGCGCGCCCACCAAAGCCGTTCGCGGCCACGCGTCCGTCTAAAGTTACCTGCGTGAAATCTCCCCCTAGGCCGCGTACCGATACCACATTCGAGCGCCCACGGTCGCGGTTACCACTTACCCCCACGAGTGTTTCTAGGGAGTCTGCGAGGCTTCGGTCAGGTAACTGACCTATGTCTTCGGCGTTCATGGCTTCTACGACTGAGTCAGCCATTTTCTTATCGGCTATCGATTTAATATCAGAGGCTCGTACACCTGTTACTACGACTTCATCGAGCACGGCTTCTGCTGGTTCTTTGTTAATATTCTCTTGCGCACTTGCGCTTGCTATGCCTCCCGAAATAGCCAAGACGCTGATCAATGGCGTAACCTTGCCTAGAACACTTGTTATATTTATCATTTTTTTAACTCCAAGGTAATTGTGTACCGTTATGTAAATCTGATAATTTTTTACTTTTAATTGTTTTTTAATTACTCTTTTTATTGTTCTTTTTATTCTTACGTTTATTGTTCTTTTAATTGTAAGTCTCGGTTTTAAATTGATGGCTAATAAGGTTTGCAAGTGGGCGATAGTGATTGTTGTAAATATTATCGTAGTGGTCCCTGTACACTTGGTTAGGAAAATACGTTTTTATAAAACCTCGCCCCATCGTACTTTGCGCGCTTTCTACCGTGCCATGTATACCAGCGGCAACAGATGCAAACATAGCGGCGCCTAACGCGCAAGCTTGTTCCTCGCGGCATATTCTGATCGGCATGTTTAATACATCGGCCATTATTTGCATGACAAGCGGTGATTTTTGAGCAATACCACCTAATGCGATTACATTGTCAATCGCTACGCCTTCGCGTTGTAAGCGTTCAATAATCGCACGCGAACCAAAACAGGTTGCTTCGACCAGACCACGAAAAATAATAGCGGCGTCAACGCTCAATGAGAGGCCGACAATGGCGCCTTTCACCGTTTGATCGGCGTCGGGTGATCGTCTTCCGTTCATCCAATCGATAGCAAAAACGCTTGATGCTTTGGGTGAAATTTTTGCCGCTGCATCAGCTAACCAAAGCAACATGTTGTGATTGATTTCCTGCGCCATTTGCTCGCGCAACTCAACGTCACCTAGAGCTGATGCCTTAATAATGTTATGGGCAGGGGCGCTGACGAGTTCGGCGAACCATGCGTAAATATCACCAAAGGCCGATTGCCCTGCTTCAACGCCGATATAGCCTGGCATGACTGAACCGTCTACCTGACCGCAAATACCACTAATGGTTTTTTCAGCCAGTGTTTGTTTGGGCACTATCATGATGTCGCAGGTAGACGTTCCTATGATGCGCGATAGACTTTTGGGTTGAATTTCACCGCCCACCGCGCCCATGTGACAATCAAAGGCGCCCACGCCAACAACGGCACTCGCCGAAATACCCAAGCGTTCAGCCCACTCTTCACTAATGACTCCCACAGCTCTATCGCTGGTATAGGTCTTGGGTGAAAATTGCGAGCGATAATTTTTTAGTCGTGGCTCTATTGCTGTTAAGAAATCTTCGGCGGGCAGGCCGTTCCATTCACTCGACCAGAGCGCTTTATGGCCCGCGGCGCAGCGGCTGCGGCGTACAGATGGAGGGGCAAGTTTTCCGGTTAGCAAGGCGGGCATAAAATCGCAGTGTTCAATCCATGCGACAGAGGCTTGATGTACTTTGTCGTTGATGCGAAGAATGTGCGCTACTTTCGCGAGGACCCATTCAGATGAGTAGATACCGCCTACGTGCTTTAAGTAGGGAACATTTTCTTGCGCTGCAATCGTATTGATGTGATTTGCTTCGTGAATAGATGTGTGATCTTTCCAAAGTACAAACATCGCGTCGGGGTCGTTTTCAAATTCCTTTGTGAGCGCAAGTGGCATGCCCTTCTGATCTACGAGGCAAGGCGTTGAGCCTGTGGTGTCAAAGGAAATGCCAGCAATATTTTGCCCACTATTTTTTCCAACTGTAAGCAGGATGTTGGCAATGACTTCTTCCAAGGCATCAATGTAATCCTGTGGATGTTGACGATATTGATCCGTGGCGGGGTTGCAGTATAAACGTTGTTTCCAGCGCTGATAGGGCGCGATCGAAACGGCTAATTCGGCGC
>JAYWHF010000612.1:0-6570 GCA_043777855.1 Gammaproteobacteria bacterium
ATAAGTGCAAGGGTGTTGTCCAACATGCGGTTTGAGAAACCCCACTCATTGTCATACCAAGCCAATACTTTTACCCACTTGCCGTAGACTTTAGTTTGCAAAGAGTCATAGTTGGACGAGTGCGGATTATGGTTGAAATCGATAGAAACCAAAGGCTCGTCGACGTAAGCTAAAACGCCTGGCATTTCCGTTTCAGACGCTTTCTTCATCGCCGCATTGATTGCTTCAACGCTAACGTCTTTCTCCACCAACACGTTTAAATCAACTAAAGACACGTTGATAGTTGGCACTCGCACGGAAATACCATCCAACTTGCCTTTCAATTCTGGCAACACCAACCCCACGGCTTTGGCAGCACCGGTCGTGGTTGGAATCATTGATTGAGTCGCTGAACGCGCGCGATAGATATCTTTATGGAAGACATCAGAAAGCACTTGATCGTTAGTGTAGGAATGAATTGTGGTCATTGAACCCTGCACAATACCAAAATTGTCGTTCAACACTTTGGCGATTGGCGCAAGGCAATTGGTGGTGCAAGATGCGTTAGAAATAATTGTGTGAGACGCTTTTAACACATTGTTGTTTACGCCGAAAACGACCGTTGCGTCTACATCCGTACCCGGTGCAGAAATAATGACTTTCTTAGCGCCAGCGGCCAAATGCAAACCAGCCTTTTCTTTACTGGTAAATATCCCAGTGCATTCATAAACCACATCAACCTTTAGCTCACCCCAAGGTAACTTTGCAGGATCGCGTTCCGAGGTAATGCGAATAGCATCACCATTGACGAACATTGTCTCGCCTTCAAATTTCACCGTACCACCGAAGACACCGTGGACCGAATCATATTTGGTGAGATGCGCGTTCAAATGCGCATCTCCTAAATCATTGATACCAACGATTTGAATCTGATTACGCTTACCTGATTCGTACAATGCACGGAGCACATTGCGCCCTATACGTCCATAACCGTTAATTGCTACTCTTATTGTCATTACATTCTCCTAAGTTAAATTTCTGCGATTCATGTGATATTGAAGCGCATTTTTGATGCGCTTCTCTGCTTAAAAAATCGGATTAACGGGGTAGGCTCGCCGCTTCACGGGCAAGACGTTCGATCTCATCCCACCGTCCCGCTTTCATCAATTCTTTGGGCGCCATCCAAGTTCCCCCGACACAGGCGACGTTCGGCAAGGCGAGATAGCTAGGTGCTCTGGCTAAATCAATTCCACCCGTGGGGCAAAAGGTGATTTGTGGTAAGGGGCCACCGATTGATTTCAACATAGGCACACCACCAGCCGCTTCCGCCGGGAAGAATTTTTGATGAGTGAAGCCTTGAACGTATAGATTCATGGCTTCAGTCGGCGTTGCTACACCCGCCAACAATGGAATTACACTGGCTTTGGCGGCTTCAATTAACGCGGGCGTTGTTCCTGGGCTCACTAAAAAAGTCGAGCCCGCTTTTACGGCAGCCTCTAAATCTTTGGGCGTTATGATGGTACCGGCGCCGATAACGGCATCGGCTGGCAAAGCCTCAACCATGGCGGCAATGGCATCCAACGCACAGGGTGTGCGCAAGGTAATTTCCAACACCTTAAGGCCACCGTTGTAAAGTGCCCAAGCCAAAGGCACCGCGTCCTCGATACGATCAACAACCATCACCGGCACTACCGGTGCTACTTTAACAATTTCATTCAGGGTTAACGCCACGGTACATTCCTCGTTTTACGACAATAATTTCAAACAAATGGGAGCATGTGATCAAGGAGCCCAATAGATACTCACCGGCACCTTTTGCTGCAGAAGCACTGCCCGAACCGGCATTTCGTTGGTATCTGTGCCCGCCTGCGCCTTGCGCAAAACGGCTAGCTTTTCGTCGCCGGTGATCAACAAAATCAGGCTCTTCGACTTAAGAAGGCCTGCCATAGATAACGTCATTCGGTTAGTTATGTCACCGGTTACGTCACTTCTATTGGCGGTAATCGCGGCGCAGAGCTCTGTTAATTCAGGATTGAGCGCAGAATCTAGGCCGGCCGCATGAGGGAAAAAAGACGCAGTATGGCCGTCGGAACCCATCCCCAAGATAGTAACCGCAAAGGGCTGAGCCAGTTGTTGATAGGCAGCCTCGCAGTCAGCCAAACCTTCCTGAGCGGTTTCTGCCGTATTCTTCATGCCGACGAGGTTCGCGACAGCTGCTTTATGCTGAATAAGATGTTTTAGCGTAAAGGCTTCGTTACTCTTGTCATGGCCTACCTCCACCCAGCGCTCATCCACCAAGGCGACATAAACTGACTCCCAGTCCAGATCTACCTTGCTTAAGCTCTGATACAGGGGTTCGGGCGTGCTGCCACCGGATACCATAAAAGTCGCTTCTCCACGATTTTCAATGGCTTCATTTAGGGCCGCCACACACACGTCCTGAAGCGCAGCAACCATCTCTTGGCGACTGTTAAACAAATACTCGGTGACCATCAGTGGCTTTCCTCAGAGACAATCTCATCTATGTTGAACCAGCTGCGGCCGTCGCTTGCAAGCAACTGCGAGGACGCAATCGGCCCCCAAGTACCTGCCATATAGCCGTGAGGTTTATTCTCTGGACGCTGCCAAGCTTCAATAATAGGGTCGATCCACGCCCAAGCAGCATCTACCTCGGCGCGATGAATAAATAGGCTGGGATCATTTGCCGCCGCGTCGAGCATTAAGCGTTTGTAGGCATCACTGAAGTAATCCTTGTAGGCATCGGCCAAATTGAGGTTGAGGACTACTGGCGACAATGACATTTCGTGCTTGCCCAAGTTTTTGGACGTCATGATAATTTTGATGCATTCTTCGGGCTGCAACCTTATCACCAAGCGATTAGGTGTTGTGGTACCGGCAGATTCAGGAAAAACACGGTGTGCAACATCTTTATACTCAATCACTATCTCCGCAAACCGTTGCTTCATCCGCTTTCCGGTACGAAGATAAAAAGGCACATTTGCCCATCGAGAGTTATCGATATGCACACGTATGGCGGTAAATGTCTCGGTATTGCTTGGCGTGCCTAGCTCGTCAAGATAGCCGGGCACAGTCACTCCATTCATCTCCCCGGTGACGTATTGACCACGCACGGCATTGAACCTTACCGTATTCCCGGTTAAGGGCCGCAAGCTTTCTAACACTTTTAATTTTTCAGCACGGATACGATCGGCAGTCATCTTCGTGGGCGACTCCATGGCCACCAAACACAACAACTGCAGAATGTGATTTTGTACCATGTCGCGCAATGCGCCGGCGCCATCATAAAAGCTCGCGCGACCTTCAAGACCCACGGTTTCAGAAATAGTGATTTGCACGTTATCAATGGTGCGCGCATCCCACAGATGTTCAAAAATGCCGTTAGCGAACCGCAAAGCCAAGAGGTTTTGCACGCTTTCTTTACCTAGATAATGATCGATACGAAAAATGGCGCTTTCGGCAAAATATTTAGCAATTTGGCTGTTAATTTCTTCCGCTGTTATTGCATCGTAACCCAGCGGCTTTTCGACAACGACACGCGATGTTTTTGTAATCAAACCGCATTCATGTAGGTGCTGACAGCAAACGCTAAACACTGAAGGCGGCGTTGACAGATAAAACACGCGTTGACGGTTACCGCCGCTCTTTAGCAATTGCGCCATTTGGTCCCATTTATCATCCTTTTTTGCGATGTCGAGAAATAAAGGAAACAAAATTTGTTCGAAGCTTGACCAAGCATCCGCATTAAATTCATCTTTATTTAAGTGCTTCTGCGCGGCTTCGCGAACTTTATTTTTGTATTCCACCACCATCTCAGCGTTGCGCAATGTAGGAACAATTCTCGTTCCTTCTGGCAACTCGCCGTTCCTGTGCGCGCGCAGTAATCCGGGAATCAGCTTGCGCAGAGCTAGGTCGCCCGCACCACCAAAAAGAACAAAATCAAAAGCTTCGAGCATGAGGTTAATCCTGTAAATACTTTTTTAATCGACGAGTGACTTACTGCTAGTGACTTACTGTAGGTAGCCCGAACGAAGCGTTACCATGTAAAAACCGTAGCGCCTTCTTCCGCCAAACCAACCGTTGCCCGCAGCGGAGCGAATAATTCGCGGCCCATTCCTTCGTGGCTGGCAGCCAAGTCGGCCTGCGCATGCTTACGTGTTTTTAACTCAGCCTCGCTGACCAGCAGTTCAAGAACACCCGTCTCCGCATCCAGCTCAATCATGTCACCATCATGAATAAGGCCAATCGGGCCATTGTCGAGTGCTTCTGGTGTTAGATGGATGGCAGCCGGAACCTTGCCCGACGCACCTGACATCCGGCCATCAGTCACCAGCGCCACTTTAAAACCTTTGTCCTGCAGCACCCCCAAAGAGGGTGTCAGCTTATGTAGCTCTGGCATACCGCACGCTTTGGGCCCTTGAAACCGTACCACCGCAATAAAATCTTTGTTCAACTCACCGCGCTTGAACGCCGCTTGCATAGCATCCTGCGTGTGAAAAACGATTGCCGGTGCCTTTACCTTGCGATACTCAGGCTTTACGGCCGATATTTTGATGACAGAACGCCCCAAATTACCTTTCAACAACTTCATGCCACCTTCGGCGCTAAAAGGTTTGGTAACGGGGCGCAACACCGAATCATCCAAACTTTCGCTAGGCGCATCGCGCCATACCAAGGCGCCATCCACCAAAAACGGCTCCGTGCAGTAGGGCGCCAAACCACCCTCACCCATGACGGTTTTTACATCGTCGTGCAACAAGCCCGCTGAACGCAATTCGCGCATCAAGTAGCCCATTCCACCAACCGCTTGAAAGCGATTGATATCCGCCAAACCATTGGGGTAAATGCGGCACATTAACGGAATAATGTCTGACAAATCGTTGAGGTCTTGCCAGTTCACAATTACACCAGCCGCGCGAGCTATGGCCATGATATGAATAGCATGATTAGTAGAACCGCCCGTCGCCAACAACCCGACTATACCGTTCACAAGAACCTTCTCATTCACTATTTCAGCCAAAGGAGTGTAATTGCCAGCAGTGGTAATTTTCGCGAGCTGGTGTACCGCAGCCTCGGTTAACGCGCTGCGCAACGGTGTGTCAGGATTTACAAAAGAGCTGCCAGGTAGATGAACGCCCATTATTTCCATCAACATTTGATTGCTGTTTGCCGTGCCGTAGAAAGTACATGTACCTGCACTGTGATAAGACGCACTCTCTGCCGCGAGCAATTCCTTACGGCCCACTTTGTCTTCGGCATAGAGCTGACGGATTCGAACCTTCTCAGCATTAGGCAAGCCAGGCGTCATTGGGCCTGCGGGAATAAAAATCGTGGGTAATTGGCCAAACGACAAAGCACCCATCATCAAACCTGGGACAATTTTGTCGCAAATTCCCAAACAAATGACACCATCGAACATGTCGTGTGAGAGAGCAATGGCGGTGGACATAGCAATAACATCGCGGCTAAACAGCGATAAATCCATACCATCGCGACCTTGAGTCACGCCGTCACACATCGCGGGTACACCACCGGCAAACTGCGCCGTCATGCCGACGGCGTGAGCAGCGCGTTTAATGGGGTCAAGGTATGTACCGTAGGGAACATGCGCTGAAAGCATTTCGTTATAGGCTGAAACAACCCCGAGATTGGGTGCATCTCCTTCGGCTAAGGCTTCTTTGTCCGACGAGCCGCATGCAGCAAAACCATGGGCCAAATTACCACAGGAAAGGCGTTTGCGCGCTGGGCCGTGGCTACGCATTTTTTCTACCTTAGCGAGATAGGCTTCGCGGCCAGCACGACTTCTAGCGATAATGCGATTAGTAATGTCGTTAAGTCTTGAATCAGTCATGTGATTACCGTTTATCATCGCTCGTTATAAAATCTGCCTAGCTTTTTTGTAAAACTCGATCAAGTGGCGAGTTGAACCATCATGCTTCGGGTTTACGCTATTTTCAGGAGCCAGCTCTGGCTGAATACCGGCGGCGAGCACCTTGCCCAACTCAACGCCCCATTGGTCAAACGAATGAATGCGCCAAATAATACCCTGAACAAAGATTTTATGCTCATAGAGTGCGATCAAAGCACCTAAGGTTTTCGCATCCACCCTGCGTAAAAGCAAAGTATTCGTAGGACGATTACCACGATGTACTTTATGTTCAGCAATCTCATCAATCCGCGCCGCGGGGATACCTTTGGCGTTTAGCTCACGCCGCACCTGCTGCGCATCGATACCCTGCATTAAGGCTTGGGACTGAGCAAAGAAGTTGGCCATCAAAATGTCGTGGTGGCCCGCGACCTCGGTATTGCTTGCAATGGAGCCAATGAAATCCGCGGGGATTATATCTGTGCCTTGATGCAGCATTTGATAAAAAGCGTGCTGCCCGTTGATACCCACCTCACCCCAAATTAACGGAGCGCTGCGGTACTCTAGCGCCTCGCCCAACCAGTTAACAGACTTGCCGTTACTCTCCATCTCCGCTTGTTGCATGTAAGCCGGAAATCTATGCAAACATTGATCATAGGGAAGCAGAGCCTGCGCGGGATACCCCAAAAAGTTGCTATTCCAGATAC
>JAYWHF010000613.1:0-6555 GCA_043777855.1 Gammaproteobacteria bacterium
GATCAAGCAACCTATGACACCCATAACAGTCTGTGCCCGGCGCTGCGTGATTGCCAGACAGCGCCCCATCCCCCACGCTGATGGACAAATCGTCTGGGGCAAAGCTGCGGTTAAGCGCTACGATCAGTGCTTGATTAGTCGTCACACGCCACTGATTGTCTCTATTGGTTTCCCAGCGCGCAAAGAAATTAGGGTGCGTAAAAAACCCAACACGTTCGGCATCTAAATACAGTGTATTGGCAGCACGGAGCGCAGGCAGATCCCAAAATTTTTGCTCTGGACTACTGGCGGTACGTTTGACAATTTTTACTTTTTTCCACGTGGTGTAGTCAGAATCCACAAATACTTTATAAGAGTCATCACCGCCTGTCTCATTGGAGTACTGATTTAAAGCCCCCCACACAAACGCAAGCTCTTTATTCACCATCAACATGAGATCATAAACGCCATCAAACGCTTTATGCCCCGCTTTACCTGCCGGAGGCGGAATGTAAAAACGCCGAGTCCTAACTCGCTCCGCCATGGTGTAGGCCTTTTCCTCATCGGTTAAACTAACGCCTATTTTGAAATCCAGTAAATTCGGGTCATTCGGATAATCGAACGCGCTGATTAAACTCATGAGCGCGGGTGTCATCATCCACTCGGTTTGCGTAGCAATATCGGTAAAAGGCTTATTCGGCTTAACAATTAAATCCATAATCGTTCTAATCGCCGAGTCACGACCATTTTGATAAATTTTACCGTTAATGTATTTCATTGGCGGGCCAGCTTTATTGGTACCGCGCACCTGACCCACGTATTCAAACGCACCAATATTCGGTGCAAATTGTAAATACTCGGTGAGCATCCACTCCAACTTATCGGTATATCCTTCCGTGGTTTGCCAATTTCGAATGAGGCCCGCCATCGCATTAGGGTTCGCGCGGACCGCATCTAACTCAGCGGCAGTAACCACGGCGCCAGTCAAAAGTGTTTTGGCTTTGCGCAAATAGACTTCAGGCGCAACCACTGTTTTTGTAATCGCGCCCACAGTTCCACCGATATCACCAAAAGTGGCGGCTATGTAAGCGGCCACGTCTTTTGCACACATCCCCGCGCAAGCAGCCGGGTTAGCCGGTGGCATGGTTGTATCAATCACAGTCACTAATTTATTTTCTTTGACGAGTGTTGCTATATTTTTGAAGGCAGCACCACCCTCGTGGCAACTTGTACATTGCGCCTGAAACACGAGCCTACCGGCTTCAACAGCATTTACTGAAGATGGCGCCGAACTCGAGAACATCGCGCTAGCGCTTAGCGCTATTGATGATACCGCACTAGAAACCACAGAAGACTTTACACCATTAGAACTTTTGGCTTGAGATGACAGCGCTGTCGACGAGGGACCGCTAGAAATCACAGAGGATTTTACGCTGCTAGAACTTTTCGCCAAGGACGTATTCAGCGAGCTTTTTGCTTGAGCAAGTGAAGAAAATATTTGAGGAAAACTTGAGTGCTCGGAAGAAAAACTCACCGATCTAGGTGGCAAACTAACCGATGATTTATGAGAGCTCACATTCTCTGCGAAGGATGAAACAGAACTCGTAGGGGCCGACACGCTCTCAGAAGACTGTAGGCTCTGAGAAGACTGCACATTCTGCGAAGATTGTAGGTTCTGAGAAGACTGTACGTTCTGAGAAGAAGCCACACTGGAGAAGCCGCTATTGGCAGCACTGGATATAACATCGGCGCCCACACCAACCGAAGATACAGGCGCAACACTAATGGGTTTTGAGTCACCCCCACCACCCCCACAGGCGCTAAGAAATGCAAGCACTGAGCAACCTATCAATGTTTGAAGTACACGCATCTCAATTTCACCTATAAGCCAAAGAATTTACAGTAAAGAAGGTAAAGTGAAATGCGCGCAATGTATATTTAAAGCACAAGATTATGTGACTGAAGTAACACAAGAAATGCAGAATTTTAAACGCGGCAACTCTGAAACGACGATTTGAATCCTGAGGGGTAGTTAAGTAACACTCTTATTTCGATGATCTCTTACGGTCACTCCAAAAGCACCATCCCTCAATGCGCGCTTGATTAAAAACGTTTTATCCAAAGTGCCTTTTTCAGAATCAGCCAAATCAATTTGCAATGGTTTTTTCAAGGGCTTATCAAGTTTACTCACTGCAATAATGCTCGGTAAGTGGCGATATTTAATATTGGTTTCAAGCACTATACCGATTAAACCATTTACCAACTCCACCAAGCTTCCCGGAGGATAAAGGCCAATACATTTAATAAACTCCAAGGCTAAGCGATCATCAAAATGCGTACCGCGATCCTTAAAAATAATTTTTAATGCTTCGGTCGAGGGCTTGCTTTCTGAATAACACCTATCTGCTGTCATAGCATCATAGGCGTCCACAATCGCGATAATGCGCGCAAGCTCTGGAATATTACTTCCCGTCAGCTGGCTGGGATAGCCAGTCCCATCGATTTTTTCATGATGGCTAAATGCTACATCGATTGTGCTGGTGGGAATGCCTGGAGAGGCCATCAGTAACTTGCGTCCATGACTTGTATGCGCCTTGATAATCGCGAACTCTTTTTCCGTAAGCGCCTCAGGTTTATTCAATATTTCCAGCGGTACCAACATTTTCCCTACATCGTGCAACAATCCGCAAAGGCCAATTTTTTCCAGATCCGCCTCTACCATTCCCAAGTGTCGGCCAAAGTTAATGGCTAGGATACACACATTCAAACAATGCTCCGCCGTGTATTCATCCTGCGAACGAATCTTCGACATCCACAATAAAGCGTCAGGATTACGCAAGATGCTATCAATACAGTTTTTTACAGTGGCTTTGGCTTGCTCGGTATTGATCACTCCGCCTAAGCGAATGTCATCAAGAATACTGCGGGTTAACTGCCGCGCTGCACGAAAAACGCCTTGAGCTTGCTCATGCTCAAGCCTTACGTCCACCTTATTAATGTAGGCTGTTTTCTTTTCAGTAGGTTTGATAGAGACGCGCGCCTCGGGCGGGGTCCAAGTTTGCGCTACAGCATCGATCCACACATATTCGGAATACTGCGCGATCGTATTGATATCATCCTGACTTACAACAACAAAGCCTTGCATTAAAAAAGGTGTTTCCAACCAAGGCCTATCGAGCTTCGACACAAACATGCCTATTTGTAACTCAGACACACGAACTTTTATCGTCTGTTCTGACGATATCCCTGCAGACGGTGGCACATCTTTAGAATCCAAAATAACCTCTCAAACTGCGGCCTAAACGATTTCTTTTGTCGGCAACTTGTCGGCAACTTGTCGGCAACAAAGAGACCCTTAACAATTTCTACAAAAGAAGCATAGCCTCTTTTTACCTGCAAAAGACCAACAAATAAAGTTAATTTAGATCCTTGATAAGCGGGTTACATGCATCAGCTGCACTAAAAGGCTTTGGCTTCGTCCCACAAACGATTCATGGTTTCCATACTAGCCTCGGATAAAGGCGTATCGGCGTGGGTTTCGATGTACTGAAAACGCCGTTCAAACTTCATTGTGGCTTGGCGCAGTGCCTGCTCCGGGTCAATATGTAAATAACGGCTGATATTGACGACCGAAAAAAGTAAATCGCCAAGCTCTTCCGCAACGGCTGCCATATCATTGGCGCTCAAAGCCTGCTCAACTTCACTGAGCTCCTCGCGCACTTTGGCAATGGGACCTTTTACGTCATCCCAATCAAAACCAACACTAGCCGCACGTTTTTGTAATTTTGCTGCACGGCTCAGCGCAGGAAAATTTAAAGGCACATCCGCCAACAACCCTTGCGCACCTTTTGCATCGCGTTCTTGTTGCTTGATCGATTCCCAGCGAGCTTTCACATCGCTAGGCAAGGTGAGATGGTTATCAATTTTGCTCTGTAAAGTTCCATCCGGGAATACATGAGGATGCCGGCGAACTAATTTTTCGACCAGATCAGATACCACGCCAACAAAGTCAAAGCGCCCCTCTTCTGCACCCAATTGGCTATAAAAAATAACCTGAAACAATAAATCGCCCAGCTCTTCTTTAAGGTGAATAAAATCCTGCTTCTCGATTGCATCCACCACTTCATAAGCTTCCTCAAGTGTTGAGGGCGCGATACTGGCGTAGTTCTGTTTTATATCCCACGGACAACCGGATAGCGGATCACGTAAACGCGCCATCAAATAAAGTAGATCATCGATGGAGTGTTTCTCCGTCGTTCGCGTATTTTTAATCATAATTTGCTTCCATTTTTTACAAACAACTAGGTTTTAGACAACTAGGTTTTAGACAACTAAGTTTCAGACAATAGCCTATCAATATTTCGCACATACAAAATAACAGCGTCACTGTTCACGTTAAACCCTCGGAAATATTCTTCAGCCATAGGTGAGACATCAGAATTATTCGGTAAAGCTAGGCGATTTTCTATCATAAAGCGCAAACGCGGTATAAAAACAAACTGTAACCACTGTGCAAAATTGAGCCTATCCAGTGAAAAGGGTTCAATACTGGAAAGCGCCTCCGCTGAAGGCGGTTCGACATCCCACACATACAAGTTACGCAATTCATTTTCGAGCGCCATCAACATTTCGGCGAGCGCAATAGACTGTTGGGTCAAGACTATTTACTCCGATACTGACGTTTAATAAATACCCGTAAGAAAAAATCTATTTGTGCAAAATCTGCGTGAAAGGCGGGAGCGAATTTAAAATTGCTTTACCATAACGTTTGGTAATGATGCGACGATCTAACAAACTAATTTTTCCAGTATCAGTTTCCGTGCGAAGAAGACGACCGCAGGCTTGTACTAATTTTAACGACGCGTCAGGAACCGTAATATCCATAAATGAATTACCACCACGCGCCTCGACCCATTCCGACAATGCAGATTCGATAGGATCATCTGGCACGGCGAAGGGCAATTTGGCAATGACGACATGACGACAATAATCGCCGGGTAAATCTACCCCCTCAGAAAAACTGGCGAGACCAAACAACACACTACCTTCGCCGCTATCAATTTTTTGTTTATGCTGATTCAACATTTCTTGCTTGGAATGGTCGCCCTGCACCAAAATTAAATCACGCAAATCATCGGGCAGAGCATCGTAAACTTCCAGCATTTGCTTGCGCGACGAAAACAATACCAAGCTACCTTCACTTTTATTCAGCGACGAGGGTAAATGGGCAATCAACGACAAAGTATGTAACTCTGCATTACTGGCATCAACCGCATAAGCTGGAACTTCAAGTGTCGCTTGCGCAAAATCAAACGGACTTGGCACCACTTGATAATTACTATTCATCGGCGTACCAGCGCGCATTTGAAAACGCTGATAATGTCCAAGCGCAGTCAGTGTCGCGGAGGTAACAATCGCACCACAACACGTATTCCAAAGACTTTCTTCCAGCGTTTTAGCGGCAAGAATGGGGCTGGAACATACTTCAATGTCCATGCTGCCAGATGAACCGTCAACGGGTGTTAGCCAGCGAGCTTTAGGTACAGAACCCACTGTTTCAGGCACCGCATAACTTGCCCACAATTGGCGATTAGCGTCAGCGCGAGACTGCCAAGTGCCCACAACCGGATAATTATTTTCTAAATCAATTTTTGGCACCGGGCAGTGTGGATCTTCCATGGCTTCATTCAACTCTATACACATTTTTTCTAACAGCTCGGACAAGCGATCAAAACTGCGTTGCAATTCTACGGCGGGTAATAGCAGCTCTTGTGGCACCACTCCGTCTTTAAAACGATAATTGGACTGACGATCTTCAAGCACAATTTGCTGCACAAACATATCGAGCTGCGGATAAAGTGTATCCAACTGTTGCTTGCAATCAAAAAATGCGGCGGGGAGCTGCTCTGCATAGCGATCAACATTACCCGCACCACTAATTTGCCCCAAGATCGAAACCAAGCTTTTATTGCACTGCTCCAACCACTTACTGGTGGAAAGCACACGGCTATGGTGCGCAAAATGACTCAACGCCTTTTGCGGCAAATGATGCCCTTCATCAAACACATAAATCGTATCGGCTGGCGCAGGCAATATTGCACCGCCCCCCAAGGCCAAATCAGCCAGCACTAAATCATGATTGGTAACAATACAATCCACACTGTGTAGTGAATCTCGCGCTTTAAAAAAACTACAGGAAGACACATTGGAGCAACGGCGGCCAGTACATTGGCGATGATCGGTAGTAATAATTTGCCATTCATTTTGTTCGAGAGCTTGCGGCCACGTATCACGCTCTCCATTCCATTTATTGGATGCTAACGCATCAACCATGGATTGATAGAGCTTTATCCCCTGGGCGGTCACACTCGGCATTTCATCTTCATACAAGGCGCGAGTTGGATTCATACCACTTTCGTGCTCTGCCAGCAGACTATCCAGCTTGCTTAGACATAAATAACGCCCCCGACCTTTTGCAAGCGCGAATGTAAAAGATAAATCACTGTGCCGCAGCAACTCGGGCAAATCTTTGCTGACAATTTGCTCCTGCAACGCAACAGTTGCCGTGGAAACCAC
>JAYWHF010000614.1:0-2369 GCA_043777855.1 Gammaproteobacteria bacterium
TGCGCCACGGTACGCAATTCAAAAGGCAAACCCGCGCCGCTTGCGCCTTCAGCAGATGATCCGCCGCGCCCCGAGGTCACTTTCGCGCCCGATGACGGCTGATCAGAAAACGTGACTTTGCCATCCGGCCCGACGCTGCGATACAGCTGCTGGGCAGTAATTTGTGAAGAAAAAACGGCCATGAGAGCCATTAATCCTGCGTGGAGCGCTATGTTTTTCATAGTGACCTCAGGTAAACTCTAATAAAGTTCCTGAACAACAGAACTTTTACTAAGGATTGTTGCGGTTAAAGTAAAATATTGCGACACTTTTTTACAGTTACGTTAATGTTTGTCAAACTTTCTGAGTTGTAGCTTTCTGAGCAGATCCAGCTTTATGTTTATCTTGCCCAAGTGCTTCCGTCTTCTTCACCAAGGCTACAGCGACTTGTAACTCCTTCAACTTTGCGATGACATGCGATGCAGGTGCTTTTGACATGGTAGATTTCTTTCATAAAGAAAATAGTTTTAAGAGTCCAACGTCCAGTTTATCAGATGACCAACCTGCAGAATTTAAACTGCTCATGCAGTCGTAACGCAGGCTTCCATCAAAGAAAAAACCAAACGGGCCGCGCTCGCATTGCGTTGGTTTTGCAACATGAATTGTGCAAAGTTTGTTAGTGTCTAAAAACGGGCATGTAGCAAATTGTGTTTTCAATTTTCGCAAAACATGTAAACTATTACTACGTACTGCAACGTCTTCATTGCTTGCTACAGCAAGATATTTTTCTTCAAATTCTGCCTCGGACAAATTTAAAAACCGAGCAGCCTTGACTACATCTGATTCAAAAAAGAACACAGTAAACTCATTGCCCAAGCCTGTGCAACATTCTCCGCATTTTGTACAATTGAAGTCTAAAGGTGCGAAGGTAGTCATACTTTTTTCTCGATTTTGTATCTGAACCAATATCTATAACCTGGATGAAGCTGCTTCAGATCCCAACTCAGTGAAGAGCCATTCGTAGAAAGAATAGGTACTGGCGGCAAAAAAGCGTCAGCTCCAATGGTTGGATTGCCCATTAAATCGACGACCTGCACAGCCGGACTAAGTAAGACGAATCGGTGATCTGTGGGACAGTGGTAACGCAGGCTTGCGCTCTCTACCATTAATAAAGCTGGAAAGCCTGCGACATCACCAGTCACAGATATAGCTTTCAGCTCACTTTCGGGCGTCTTAATTCGTATTTGGTAGCTAACACTTTCTGATGGACGAATTTCCGGAACTACTGATAGTGCAAATGAAAACCCAAACGATCTTTTTTTATCATCAATAAATTTCTTGATCGGTTTCGTTTTTTCTACCTTACGAAGTGTCCATTTTTTCATTGACTCCTCTGTAAGCGTTGGCCCCCATACCTCTGCTTTTGAAGGCCTATCACTCCAAAAAAAATCAATTATTGGAACTGAGTATTGATTTCTATCAGAACAATTTTTATACACCACAAGGTAATCGCCCTCGAAGCTTCCGTCTGCGCTAATACGCCAATCAAAAGTCAATTTTTCATATGTGCCTAGACCACGTAGACGTCGAAATTTAATAGTTGAATATATGACGTTGAGATAATGGAGAACAGGAATTGCAAGAAATAATGCAAAGAGTGCATAGGCAAAAAAGTCATTTATGCCTTGCCGGTTAAGTAATGCAACAGCCGCAGCAAACAAGCCGAGCTGCGCTGCAGAAGTGGCTCCTTTAATTGCCCTCAAAAGCTCTTTAAGCATCGTTTAAACCCAATCGATCCAATAAAGCATTAATATTAGGTGGTCGTCCCATGACCGAATGAAACCCTGCTTTCGTTCCAATAACACCTCCTTTTTCCAAAATAAACGCCTTGAATTTTTGCAGAACTACGCCCTTTGCATCTTTTGATGATCTGTCAGAATCAGCCGAACAGATTGCTTTATACAAATCACTACTCATACATTCTGCGAATAAGTAACTGTAATAGCCAGCTGAATAAGCACCGCTAAAAATTAAATAGAAAGTATGTGGCATTCTTTTCCATGGTGCCAGCCCGAGCAAATTGAACTCCAGAGCTAGCTCAGTTGCCACATTCATAACACTATGCCCATATTCACTTGGATTTCGGTGCACAAGCATATCGAATAAGCCATACTCAACTTGGCGAGTAGTTTGCATACCGCTCTGGAAATTTTTTGCAGCGAGCATTTTGTTAAACAATTCAAGCGGCAGCGGCTGCCCCGTATCCACATGCGCCGTCATGTGCTTGAGCACATCCCATTCCCAGCAAAAATTTTCCATGAATTGGCTGGGCAGCTCGACCGCATCCCACTCCACGCCACTGATGCCCGATACATCGCGTTCGCTCACCT
>JAYWHF010000615.1:0-2368 GCA_043777855.1 Gammaproteobacteria bacterium
ATCACCAATATCAACATGTGTGTTTAAACGTGAGCCCGCTAAGTAGCTAGCAGGTGCCATGATGGCTGTTAGTAAGTAGGCTAGCCAATTTTTGTTAAATAAAAATGAAAGGCTAGTTCTTAATGCCGTCGCGAACAGTAGCCACAAGTACACGATCCAAGCGGGAACGTTAAATAGCATAATGTCGTCAGGTGTGGAGGTGTTAACGTAGAGAATCGCCAGTGTGAAAAAAACGTATTCGGTACAATACCCAAGTACCAAGATGCTAGCCAACCAACATATTTCCTTTCTGAGCGAAAAGGTATTTAAGCAGAGTTTGAGAAATAGTAAGTGAGAGAATGCCAGAACAAGAGTTGTGGTTAGGCTATAAATGTTGCTCATTAAAACGCACACAAACCAGCCAATTTGAAAGCCAACCGCATTTGTGATTTTAAGCGTAGTTAGGTTTATTGGCTTACTCATAGTAAACCGGCATAGCACGAGCGGCTGGTTTTGCAAATAAAAACTGTGCAGTGCTAATGGCTCGTTCTCTGAAGCCTCCTTCACAGTAGGATAGATAGAAATCCCACATGTGAATAAATGCGTCGTCAAAGCCCTGTGCTTTTACTTTTTCTATATTGTTAAAAAATGCTGAACGCCAATCTGCCAGTGTCTTAGCATAATCTTGCGTGATATCTTCCAGCCCAACGATTTGCATATCTGTGTCTTCAAGAATATGTTTTGCGATAACGGCATTGGACGGCAGGCAGCCGCCGGGGAAAATATACTGTTGGATAAAGTCAGTATTTTTTCTTGCATAATCGAAGCGCTGATCTTGAATGGTAATGGCTTGAATGAGCATAATCCCAGAGGGCGTTAGTAAATTGGAGCATCGAGTAAAGTATTCTCGATAAAATTCGTGGCCAACAGCTTCAATCATTTCTATCGACACTAGTTTGTCGAATTTGCCGGTAACCAGCCGATAGTCTTGCAGCATGATCTTAACTTTGTCTTCTAGCCCCTCGCGCTTCACCCATGCAGCTGCGTGGTTAAATTGTTCCTTGGATATGGTAACGCTCGTAACGCGACAGCCTGTGGTTTTCGCTGCGTGAATAGCCATTCCACCCCAACCAGTGCCTATTTCCAGTAGATGATCATTTTCGTTGAGCTGCAATCGTTTGCAGATGTGCGTCATTTTATTGATGGATGCTTGCTCAAGAGTTGCCTCTTTATTGGGATATATTGCGGCAGAGTAAAGCATGGTTTTGTCTAAAAAAAGCGAGAAGAAATTGTTGCCTAGATCGTAGTGCGCAGAAATATTTTCCTTGGCGTTGTTAACCGTGTTTGGGCGCAATCGATGTGCAACTCTGCAGATGAAATTGAACATGCTGCTCCATTTTGAATCTAGTTGCTGCAGCACTTTCATGTTCAGCGCCATGATGCGAATGACTTGAACGAGATCGGGGGAACGCCAGATTTTGAACATGTAGGCCTCACCCGATCCGATGCTTCCGCCAAATAATGCATGGCGGTAAAACGAAGGATGATTTACGGAAATGTGACCTATGAGAGTTGCTCTGTCTTTGGGTTCTCCAAAACTAAATGTCTCACCATTTTCGTCAACCGTGAGGTGACCAAATTCAATGCCTGCTAGTAGTTTTAGCAGCAACTTACGTGCAAAACTATCAACCCAGTGCTGTTCTAATATCGATGATGTTTTCTTATCAATTATGCTAATCGATTTCATCTGTGCTCTATCCTATACTTTTTTTGAATGATTAAAAATTGGGGTGCCTTTTACCCATAGCTGTAGAGCTTGCCAATAAATTGCTGCAACCATTTTTACGGTCATCCAAGGGAAGTGGATTAAAATGACATGCATGGCTTTTTTATTGATGGGTTGCCTCGTCAATAATAGTGTTGCATCCATCACTTTTTTATCATTTTGCCAATTTTCAAGATGAATGGTGAGCGTTTTATCAGGCGTAGTAGAGTGCCATTGATAATACATGTCCAGTGGGTTGAAGGGAGATACATGAAATTTTTTCTCAAAAGTACACAGCTGTTTTCTGTCAAAATCGCTTTCTTTGAGCACGTAAGCGTGACGCTCGTTCCAAGGAGTATTGTGTACTTCCGCCACTATCGCAACAATATTTTTACCACTACTATCAAAACAATAATAAGTGCTGAGAGGATTAATGCTGTATCCCCAATAGCGCAAATTAACTAGCATGCGTATTGGGCCTTCTGGGCGTGAACCTGTCTCCATTTCTACCGTATTTCGTACTGATTGTTCGACGCTAGGTAAAGATGGATCGTTTTCGGTGGTTTTTTGGTTTGAACTTATATGGAAATCGCTGCGCTTAAATTGGGCCGGTGCCCAGTGCGA
>JAYWHF010000616.1:0-2367 GCA_043777855.1 Gammaproteobacteria bacterium
TGTGACTGCCATGCACGGTCACACAACGGTTATAGGATTGATGGATGCTGGAGTTGGTAATAAATTGCCCTGAAACATCACCCGCCAAATGCCAGTGAAACGGATAGCGCCCCAAAATACCGGTTTGTCCCATTCTGTAGAGCTCTATACCCGATATATAGGCTTCGCTTCCCATCATCACCATAATATGGCCACCAAACCCCTCAGTTGGTTTAGTGGCGTTCTGGCTGGCAGCATCCCCTTGAATCAGAATGTTCCGCGATAAAAGTGCAACTTCACCGCGCGTTTCTACATCCCAGACTTTGTCTTTGCCGTTACTAAAGGTCTGACGTTCACCAAAGTGGCGGTAAGTTAAGGGTTGATTGAGCGTAATGTCATTGGAAGAAACATTAGTAATGGTTCTGACTTCGTTCTCGTCGACTTTTTCCGATGTGGAAGCGAGAACAATACGATCGCCCACTCGCCAATTGGGGGCGTCACTCAAGCGAATAACGGTATCACCGGGCATGGCCGTTTTGGCTAAGCGGGTCCAGCTGGTGCGCTCTTCGCCATGAATATTAATACGGCCCGATCCCATAGCACCCAACAGCTTAGTGCCCATACCCATAATGCTTGGATCCGAAGGCTGGCCCCTCAAGGTAATCACAAAACGGTTGTTAAACGGCTTTTGTTGAGTGCCGCATTCGAAGGTGCCATGGACCATAATCCAATCGGCAGTCAGAGCAAGATTAGTCTTTTCAAGGCAGCGTAAGGTGCCGTTAACCGTCAGATTACCTACCGTAACAGCACGATCAAGGTAGACGGTGCGTCCACTAGGAATAGTGACAGACGCGTTTTCGGCAGGCACTTGACCACCCCAAGTGTTTGGGTCGCTCCACAAAGTAGCGCCTGCAGGAAGGGCAGAGCGGCTGCTTGCAGCGAGAGAAGAGGCTGGTTTTGAAGATGCTGGTTTTGATGAAGCAGGAGTACTGCTCGGTGCTACTGATGACACCGGTTTTGACGAAGCAGGCTTACTGCTGGGTGCTATTGATGAGGCCGGTTTTGAAGACGCTGGTTTTGAAGACGCAGGTTTAGATGAGGCTGGTTTACTGCCGACGGCGGAAGTTAGCGTGAGTTGTTGCGTGGCTTCAACCTTGGCTCCAGAAGCATAAGTAATCACAGCGCGAAGACTGTGTTTTCCAGCAGGCAGAGATTTTAAAAGACCATCTGCCGCATTTGCGCCTCCCCACTCGTAGCGGGAGGTACTCTCAGTACGTAAAAACTGACCGTTTACAAATAACTCAACGGTCTGAACGTCATTAATTGGGTTAGGTACAACTTCAATCTGAAAGGCACTGCGGGCAACGAAGCTACTGGCCGACGTAAACCGCGCAGTTGCAACAGACTCAAAACGCCATTGTTGGTTTGCAGTCTTTAGCCAATCCCACTGTTGAATATTTGCGCCTACTTCTTTGCTAGCTTGAGTTACATCCAACGCTTTGCCGCTGTGCCGCGATAGGATGCCGTAATAACCGCTATCAACCGACTCTAACCGAAATTGTTGGCTCGCTTGACCATGTTGAGTCCACTGGTGAATATTGCCGCCATTCTCTTTACTGAAGCTGGCGACGTCCAAGACTTTGCCGCTGTTGACGGACTTTATAATGTAATAACTACCATCAACACTCATCAAATCAAATTGTTGGTTTTCCTGACGGTGTATTGTCCATTGATAGACGTTGGCTCCATCGTCCTTACTTGCACCTTGCATATCTATTGCGAGACCGCTGTTGCGGCTGATAACTACGTAACGACCGTCGGGTAAGGGCCCCGCCATAGCTTGCGCTGTAAGCGCCATCAATAAAATGCCAATCGTGTTAACAGAATTGAATTGCCGGAAGTGGCTCAATATGCTCATGAGTTTTAGCCTTGTTATTTTCATAAAATGACGTCGGTCTTAGTAATTTATAGTTTTATGGCCGATTAATGATCGGCCGCGAGTATTTGCCGTCGGCGGGATTCACGAAAGGATTTTATCTACTTAGACTGATTAAGGGTGCGACCCGGTGCACAGGTTTATGGTTATTTAGACAAATAGGCCAGATTGCGGCACGGTTCAAAACAAGGTACCACTTTGGGGTTCTAGGGATTTTCCGTCCAAAAAAGACAAAGTCTTCCAAAAGCCGCGCCAGCCCTAGTCTCCAGCCGGGTATTACATTTTCCGGACCGGCAAATAGCCCTCGGGTGATAGGCCTCGCGCCTGTTCAGGGCGCGCTGCACGAAATTTCGCAAACCGACATCATCAACCTAAAAACAGCAGTTCACCCTACCCATTGAGCCAATCGGCATAAGTTTTAGATTGCAAGTGATAATAAATTTATCCTGTAG
>JAYWHF010000617.1:0-2367 GCA_043777855.1 Gammaproteobacteria bacterium
AATTCACGATCATGTAAGTCTGAACTCCGACATATGCAAATTTAGCGAGCACCATAGCCAAAAGGAATTTACTTAAAGTTGGGTTAGTTGACCCGTAGAATAAGGCAATGCAGATTGATGCAACAATACACAAGTAGGCACATGAAGCGATAAAAACCATACGTTCTCGATCGTTAGATATTAATAACCAGTCTAGAAGAACCGCACCTTGTGCTGCCGCAAGTGCTGCGACAGTAATAAAAAATTCTCCTGATAACTGATACGAACGAATGTAGAAAGCCAAAGGACCAAAGGTCATCAAAAGGTATGCAAGTAGAATACAAACGATTACTACGCCTGCTTGTCCAAAAATCCACTTCGCAACTAGTATCAATGATTCGTCTTCTGCTATGTTTTCTGTTCGCGCCTTTACTAACTGAGGGCCGACTTTTTGACAGACAATGCCGGCTAGAGTTGAAGCGCTTGTAACAAAAAGCATTAAAAATCCGTATTGCCCCGCTGCTTCGTTACCTAGAAATGTAGCTACAAGAAGACGATCAAGGTAAAAGGGTGCCGTGGCGGCAAGAGTTGCGAATAATAACCAAGCGCCTCCAGTCAAGTGCCCAATTGATTGAGCGGCTGAATCCGGTTGAGAGATAGCACGCGGCTGAGCAAGTTTAAGCCCTGTATATCTAGAGAATAATCCACCAAGTAGCGCTGCAGTAACTTCGCCACCAATTGCGCCTTGCCAACCAGCAAGATGGGCACCAATTGTGCAAAGAAAAATCGCAATCAAGCTTCTAAAAAAGGTGATTTTGCCAAGGGCTTTTAGATCACCACTGGCCCTAAGTATGGATACGTAGATTCCAATAGTTGCTGTGGCTACTGCCACACCAGCAGCGAGAAAAGCCATTACTATCCAAGTTGGCTTTGAAATATAAAAGCACACCATCATGCAGAGTATCGCCACAAATGCAGCGCGCCCGAATATGGACTTGACGAGTGAATCGGCCTTATTGCAAACTCCAATGGACGCGCCGTCGTCCCACGCTCTAGGGAACGCTTTCATTGTTCCTTCAATTTGCCCTAAGCCTAGTAGACTTGAGCTGAATGCTCCGATCGCAACCAGTACTGCGTAAATACCAAAATCTTCTATGGGCAACAAGGCTGCAACTACAAATCCGCGTAGCAAAGTAATTGCCGAGGCCACACCCATAATGATGAAAAATGACCGGCTCATAGTCTAGTAAAAAAGACAGTTAGTCGCTTATCTTATTTGGTAGACCAAGTCCGCAACGAAGATAAATTAAATCCCGCACCAATTGCTGCCTTCTTTTGAAGTGCTCGCTCGAATTCAATAGCTTTTTCTTGAGGAACTGCAAAGACTTGACTAAAGTTATCAAGGACGTTAGCAGATAGAGGATTGATTTCAATGACTTCTATGCTTCCACCTGCTAGAACAGATCGCGCAATGTTTACTGCGCTGTTAGTTAGCGCCCCGCCCTTTTCAAGAAAATCGAAGCGAGCACAATAAAACTTACAATCTTGAAATAATGAGCAGCATTTTTGTGCGGCCTCAAAAGAAAGTGCTTCAAAGCCGACTATAGGACGAGATCTTTGAATTAATGCAATTGCTGAGCTGATGACATCATATTCATAGCCTTCGACATCGATTTTTAAGTATGCTTTTTTTAAATCAACGTCTAGAGTTTCTGATTCGAGAGTGGCTGCACGAACTTGATAAGTGTTGACTGCCTCGCGCTCATTGCTAAGATGCGTTCCACCAAGTGTTGCCAAGCCTGAACTTTCAACTGGGACAGTCAACGAAATTGAACCTATTGACTCTGGGCTAACTATTGCGCACTCTTTGATACTTACGTTTTGATAATTAGTGAAAATCTGGCGAAGTAAAGCCGCCAATTTTGGGTTGGGCTCGAAAAGCACAATATTTTGATAAGTCGATGCCACAGATGATGCAACATGCCCGCAGTTTGCACCAATATCTATAAAAGTATCTGCCAATCCAGATTCATTTAGCGCTTGATAAACAAACAAGTTTTCTGGTTCACGAACACAGTCTTCAGAAAGATACTTTTGTTCCAAATCTCTCAGATCAAGATCTACAGATTGGCCATAAATTATTTGCGTGCTATTACTAGTTTTGGCGGAAAAAAATCTCATGTGCGCACGCTGGAATAAATATCCGAATAAACCACGAAGTTTGACACTTGCAATTATTTTATTCATAGTAACTTTCTATAAAGGTCTAAACTGTCTTAAATAAACGGGCTACATCTTGCGACAAAGGAATGGCCCATACTTTGCCCTGTCTATCAATAGTTAGTGTGCTCTTTAAGCACTGTTGTATAAATTCAACTTTGTGAAGTT
>JAYWHF010000618.1:0-2363 GCA_043777855.1 Gammaproteobacteria bacterium
CAACAACGCTTCTGCGACAGCCATCACTCCAACGGGTAGCGCCAATAGCAGTGCCAAAAGCAGTGTTAAGAGCAGCGCAGCCAGCAGTGCGTCGAGTAATGTAGCCAGCAGTGCGGTAGCGGTAGCACTAGGGCCGAGCCATAACCCAGGTCAAGACTGCATGAGTTGCCATAAGATAGGCGGAGCTGGCGCAGTAAAGGCCATTTTCACCTTGGCCGGCACCGTCTATAAATCCGGTGGTGCGGCTCAAACTCAGGGTATCGTTAAGCTTTTTATTCACGCCACTAACACGCTGAGCATTAGCTTGAAAACTGACAGCCTCGGCAACTTTTACACGACGAACCCTGTAACAGGCTTGTTCGTTGCCGGAGGACCTTTTGTTTCGGGAGTTGATGTGGCTATAGACGGGCCTATCGCAAACGACACGAAAATGAATGGCTTAGTCACCAATGGCTCGTGTAACGCATGCCACGGTATTTCGACGGGTAAAATTACGGCGAATTAACGTTAAGTGACGTCAGGCAAAGGGTGAAAAATCGCCTTTGCCCTGCCGCCGTAACTCGGGAAGATCACCGGTCAAATCGATAATCGTTGTGGGCTCAATTCCGCAATAGCCGCCATCAATAATCAAATCCACATGGTTCTCAATCGCGTCGCGTATGTCGTAGGGATCAGTCATTGGATAATCTTCTCCCGGCATCAAAAGACTACTCGTCATAATGGGCTCAGCGAGTTCATCTAAAAGCGCCTGGGCAATAAAGTTATCCGGTACACGTAAACCTATCGTCTTACGTTTCGGATGCATAAGCCTTCGCGGCACTTCAACAGTAGCCTCTAAAATAAATGTGTAGGCACCGGGCGTATGGTTCTTTATTAGGCGATAGACACGGTTATCTACACGGGCATAGGTAGCCAGCTCAGAAAGGTCTTTACACATTAACGTGAAGTTGTGATCTTTATCGAGCTTGCGCATGGCGCGAATTTTATCCAGCGCGTCCTTATTGCCAATCTGACAACCCAGCGCATAAGCGGAGTCAGTGGGATAAACCACGATACCGCCCTTACGAATAATATCTGCCGCTTGAACGATCAAACGATGCTGCGGATTTTCAGGGTGAATTTGAAAAAACTGTGCCATAGATATTTCCTAAAATGTCATTATGGCCCTTAGGCCGCAAAACCAAGCAACTCCCATACCGGCTTACAACCAGGGGGTAGGTTCGAAAAATTGCCGAGCTCCTGCCACGCTTGGTTTGGGGTATGGAAATCGCTACCGCAGGAAGCGGCTAAATCATTTGCAAGGGCAATGCGCGCTAGGTCCTCGGTCAACGCAGATGCTTGCTGACCGCTAATAACCTCCAAGGCATCACCTCCAGCGGCTTTAAAATCTTTTACCAACGCACACATTTTGATGCGGGTAAGATCATATTTACCCGGATGAGCGAGCACTGCAACGCCTCCCGCCGCATGAACCCATTCAATGACTGTTAGCACATCGGGCCACGGATACTTTACGTCTGCAACCTTTCCTGCGCCTAGAAACTTCTTAAAAGCAGAATTAATATTCGTTGTCGCACCAATGTTAACGAGATATTGCGCGAAATGAGGTCGGCCAACGACCGCCTCTCCCGCAATAGCTTGAGCACCCGATAGCGCGTCCGCAAAGCCAACTTTTGCGAGTTTTTGTGCAATCTGTTCAGCCCGGTTAATACGCGCGCTGCGTTGGCGGTTGATGGCATCCAGAAGTGGCTGTGCATCTAACGTTAAACCAAGGCCAACAATATGGACTCCGCTCTTACCCCATTGGCTTGAAAACTCTATGCCGTTGATGAGTTTTACACCGCACGCATCGGCCGCACTTTGTGCCAAAAAAAGCCCGGCTATGGTATCGTGGTCGGTCAAAGCCAAGACATCTACCTCGTGCTCTTTAGCTCTGGACACTAGCATCTGAGGGCTTAGAATACCGTCCGAAAAATGGCTGTGGCAATGAAGATCAAATTTCACACATTTACCCTGTTAAATGCTGCATAGGGCAACGAGCCCATTGTGATCACATTATGACTGAGACTGACAATGACCGATAATATTTCTTCTACCACAATGACCACCGACGTTAAATCAGTCACAAAAAAGCCCAAAAAAGAAAATGCACTCGTCAACATTTTCATGAATATTGTTATCCCAACCTTGATTCTAACCAAACTCAGTGGAGAAACATTTTTAGGAATGCCAATAGGCTTAGGCGCAACTTGGGCATTAGTCGTAGCACTGGCGTTCCCTATCAGCTACGGCATTTATGATTTTTACACTCAGCGTAAATTTAATTTCTTTTCAGCGCTGGGCATTGTTAGCGTACTCCTCAC
>JAYWHF010000619.1:0-2360 GCA_043777855.1 Gammaproteobacteria bacterium
ATAAATACGGCGCAAAAATAGGCAATCTCTTGGCGCAGCGCTAGTTCGGGATCAAATACGTCAAACCCAATTGCAAACGGGCCGTCGCCAATCCAAAACATATTAACAATGACGCCAAACGCCATCACCAACACCAATTCAACATGCGACAACACCCACGCCGACGTGGCCGTTGGCGACCAACCGTAGGGGTTAAGCGCTCGGCGGCGCTGTGCGGCAAATTTGCCTTTACTGCCTTCCAACTGACGGATCGGGTGATCAAACGCGCGGCCAAGATTGAAGCGCCTCCACGTAATGCTCGCAAAGATGCCGTTATTCCAGTAAAGCTTTGGTAGCGCTTTAAATATTTGCCGCGCAGTCGGCACCTGACCAAACATGGCTTCACCGAGCACATAAAGCGCCGCGCGTTCGTAAACCGGTTTTAGCCACCACAGCAACAAAATGGCGATAGCGCTACTTGACCAAATTGGCGCGGCCACAAATTCGCTTTGCATTTCAGCGCCACTAAGCAAGATTGGAACAAACGTACAACCAGCCAAAAGCAATGCAACCGGTAACGCCACCATAAGCCAAGCCACGAGCATTGGCTGCCACCATTGGCGCACTAAGGCAAAGCCTAGATCTACAGCCTCCCATTTGCTGCGCGGGCGCAAGCGTGCGGCAATTTTATCCACGCTTTTTAATCCCAATATATGCCTTGAAGAAGCCCGAATTTAGGGCATTTTCAAGCATTTTATTTAAACAAAACCCAATCATTTAAGGCTAACTCCAGAGGCCACTTTTGGTTGCCGCGCAAACCCTAAATACGCGATCACCGCAACCCAAAACAGCACGCCAACGGTGTATTTAAACTGTACCGACACAACTGTATTGGCAGACCAAAATCCTTCGACTATTGCCGCTAGGGCTGTCAGCAGCGCAGCGCCCAACACCAAACCTAGCGCGTAACGCATGCTGCGGCGCAACGCGTCAACGCGTGAAAACCTACCGGGTGCAATTAAGGCATAGCCCATTTCCAAGCCTGCAGCACCCGACAACACCACGCCCGTTAGCTCTAGTGCAGAATGGCCAGCCACAAAGCTCCAAAAGGTTTCGCCTAAGCCAGCACCAGTTAAATAACCCGCTGCCGCGCCAATACTTAATCCGTTAAATAACAACACAAATACTGAGCCCACCCCAAATAACAAGCCACCCGCAAAACACTTAAAGTCGATAGCGACGTTATTAAAAATATAGAAGGAAAACATCTGAAAATCGTCTTTCGAGCCGCCCGGTCGCCCCACTCTTTGGGTTTCTGGCATGTACATGGCGTGCAGCTGCGATACGCTTTGCGCGTCCATTAATTGATAAACAAAATCCGGGAACAAATATACGGCTATGGCCGACAGAATTAATGGCAAATAAAATAACAAGGTCGCTGCCAACACGCTGCGCCAGCGCGCGCGCGTAAGCATGGGCAAGCCGTAGGCAATAAATTGATGCCACGTGGTAGTTTCAGTATCATGATTACGGTACAACGCTTGGTGCCCGGCCATGGCCAATACTTCGAGCTTTGCTACTAAATCGCCACTGTAATGGCGATCGCGCGCGAGGGCAACATGCTGGGCGAGCTCACGATAGCGCGCGGCAAATTCGGTTGCCGGAAAGCGCTGCGGTAAAGCTGGGGGCGCGATCGGCTGGACCGCGGCTACTTCATCAAACTTGTAAGGGTTAAAGGGTAGTGCACTCTCAGTTGCGGCGGTACTTTGAACCGGTTTGTTGGCCGCCGCAGTTTTTTTTGGTTTTTCATTTTTTGCGTCTGCCGCGCGCTTACGCTTTTCGGCATTGGAAATCGTGCCGTTTAGATATTCCTCGAACTCGACCCAACGCAGCCGATAACGCGCTTCAAATACAGCTTGTTTCATTTACCGCCCCGCCAAATAGTTTGCCTGCGCAATCAAGTGTTCAACCTGCTCCGCATCGCCTTTTAATGCGCCGGTAGCGCCAGACTTGACCAACAATGGCACGGCAATGCGCGCTAACTCAGACGCCCGTGCATCGGACCACAAATGCCGCCGTGCTGCGAATTCAAGCAGCGCGCGTTCCTCCGTTTGTTCTAAGCTGATAGCAGGCGCCAGCGGCGCGATAGCGGCGTATTGCGGACGAATACTGCGCCGCGCATCAAGTTGTGGCACATGCACAACGATGGTACCCGCCGCCAAATCGCCCAGCCGCTTAAAATCATGGTTTAAACAAATAGCCACGAAACCAGTCGCGTACATAAACGGCATAAAGTCAACGAAGCGCAACAGGTTACGCACGATTGCAGCGCGCCAAGTTAAGGGCGCACCATCGTCTCTCAGTACCCGCAAACCCATCAT